>CACYEE010000265.1 GCA_902773415.1 uncultured Actinomyces sp. | reverse complement strand
TCGAAGCGGGGGGGGGGCGGCGTCGCCGTGCTCGACTTGGCGCAGCAGGAGGGCTTCGGCGGTTCCTTCCGCGTGGTTTTCGCGGATGGCGCCGTGCAGGTCGGCGAGGGTCCAGTGGATGCGGATGTCGTTTTCGTTCATTCGTTGGTTCTTTTCGTTTCGGCGGGTGTGGTTCAGAGGGCGATCTGTCCGTTGTTGACCAGCGATCCTGCGCGGATTTCCCAGGCGTGCCGGCCGGAGGGAAGGTTGATCGTGACCGTGAAGGTGGCTTGGCCGGCGACGTTCTTCTGCTCGAACGGCAGGGACTGTCCCGCGACGGTTCCGGCGGGATGCACGTCGACCGGGGCGTCCGTTGTCGTGGTCACGGTGAACGTGACCCGTGTGCCGGTCGATGCGATGTCGGTCGACAGTCCGGTGACCTGGCCCGGTTTCGGCGAGGGCTCCGGGGCCTGGGCGGTCGTGGCCGGCGCGGGTTTTTCGGATGTTGGTGTCGGGGTCGGCTCGGCCGGGGCGGACTGTTTGCTGGCCGGTTCCGGTTCGGGTGTCCGGTCGGGTGGCGAGGAAGATGCCGATGGCGGGGGCGAGACCCATATGTCGGGCGTTGCTTCCTTGGTTTCCGTCAGGGTCGGGGCCGCGGTCGGCGTCGGGGCGAGGCTTGCCGAGACGGTCGGGGCCGGTTCGGGGGTGGCGGTGGCGTCCTTGTGGGGTACCTGTCCTCCGCAGGCCACGAACACTGCGCCGGCAAGCGTCGCGAACGCGATCGCTCCTCCGGTCGTGCGCAGGATCTTCGAGGCGAGACGGGCCTTGTTCCTGTCCGGCGGCGTCGTGTCCTTCGCCTTGCGGACATGGCGGGCGCGAGGGGTCTTTTCCGGTTCGGGCCAGTCTTCGGGAAGGTCGATCGAGCCGGTGTCCGGCGTGGCGACAAGGCCTCCGGCGAGGAGGAGGCCTGCGAGGGCGTCGGTCAGTTCGTCTTGTTGGTCGCCCTCCTTGTCGTCGTCGGGCGTGTCCTTCGGTTCGCCCTGCGAAGGAAGAACGTTCGCCGTCTCGTCAAGATGCATATTGCGCGCCTTGGCCTCGTCGCGTTCCTGTCGCAGGACGCGGGAAGCCCGTTCAAGCTCCTCGATCGTACGTTTCATGGAGTTCTTGCCGGATTCCGGGTCTGCGACGGAGCGGGTCGTTGCCGTCTCGGGCTCGCCGGTGCGGGCCGTCTTCGTGTCAAGGTCGGAACGCAGCAGCTCGACGGCCGCGTGGGCGTCGGCGGCGTCTTCCCGGGCCCGGGACAGGGCCTCGTCCCGTTCAGCGATGGCCGCGTTCAGGGAAGCGATGGCGGCATGCAGCTCGTTCTCGTCTTCCAGGCGTTCCATGAGGGAGGCGGTGAGGTCCTCGAGTTCCGTGACGCGCGCCCGGGCGGCATCCAGTGCGAAACCGTACGCGGCTTCGGTTTCCTTGCGGGTCTTCTCGGCGGCGTCGGCTCGGGCGGTCTCCGTCTCGAGGGTGCCCGTGGCCTCTTCGAGACGCTTCAGGGCGGTTTCGTGACGCGAAGCAAAGTCGTCGCGTTCGGCGGCAATACGGTCGCGGTCCTGGGCGGCGGACGCAAGCCCGGCTTCCGCCGCGCAGGCGCGGGCAAGCATCCCGGCATACTCCTTCATGACGACGTCCGTGTCGGCCAGTTCCTGCTTGCGGGACCGCTCCAGCGCGGACATGGTCGCCTTCGCCTCGTCCAGGCGGACTTCTAGGGCGTCGTTCGCAGCGTTCGTCTTGGCGAGGCGTGCGCGTAGCTCGTCCGCCTTCGATTCCAGATCCTTGTTCGTTGCTTCGAGAGCCGTGATGCGGCGGGAGGCCTCCTTGCTTCCGGTCCGTTCCGCGTCGAGCTCGCCCTGGAGCCGGGTCATCGAGTCGAGCATCGACTGGGACAGGTCCGCGGAAACGGCCGCTTCTTCGCGGCGTCGGCCCGCTTCGCGTTCCAGTTCCTTGATGCGGGCGCGATAGGATTCGCCTTGCCTGTCTGCGGCGGAGGCCGATCGTTCGGCCTTGGCAAGCGCGGCCGTCAGTTCCGCGATCCGTGCGTTCGCGTCCGCCAACGCGGCCTCGGCATCGGCCGGGCGGTCGATGCCGGGCTGCGTGGAAGCCGTCCGGAGGCGGCGCTCCTTGACGGGATTGCCGCCCGTGCCCGCAAGGGAGTCTTCGGGGTTGGCCGCAGTCGCCTCTTCGATGGCCGGTTTCACGGTCGCCGAAGAGGCGAATGCGGCATTCATGTCGATCGGGATGCGGTCGGGGCCGAAAGCCGTCACGGTTCCGTCAGGCAGAATCGTGGCGCGGCCTCCTTTGTCGAGGCGGACATTGACCGGCACGGGCCGTTTGCGGGCGCGGGCGGCGGCGATCTTGCGGATGTCGTTCTGCGTAATCATTGTGCTCCTCCTTGCTGTGCGGCCGGGATCGGGCCGGGTCGCAGGGCCGGTGTTGCCGGGAAGGGGCGGCCTTGGTTGAAGGCCGTTTCGACGGCCAGTGTCTTTTCCTTGATGGCGGCGGCGACCCAGTCCGACCATGTGTCGCGTGCGCCGGAGAATCCGGATTCCACGGAATAGGCGGAACGTGCCCGCGCCGCGAGGGCAGGGTCGATCCGGATGGAAAGGCGTACGAGATCGGTCATCGTCTGCCTCCTTTCTTCTTTCCGGTCCAAACAACGATGCCGATGACGAGAAGCGCCAGGATCGTGCAGGCCGCTGTCGCGGCCGTACCCACGGCCAAGGCGTGCGAAACGTCGCGCATCGGCGTCGGCGAGGGGGCCGGCATCGGGGAAAGCGCGAAGAGAGGGTTTGCGGGCATCACTGGCCCTCCTCTCGTCCGAAGCGGCGGCGGCGACGCTGGCGAGGGGTCTCTCCTCCG
>CACYEE010000264.1 GCA_902773415.1 uncultured Actinomyces sp. | reverse complement strand
TTCCTTCGTGTTCCAGATGATGATCTCTTCGCTGATGCGGGACAGGTCGACGCCGATCTGGGCCATGACGAAGGAGAATTCGGCGGCAACGTCGCGCGCAGCGGTGCCGTCGATCGAGTTTTCGCTCACGCCGGCGAAACCAAGGTCGGAAGCGACGGCCTCCGGGTCCATGCCGAGAGTGTTGCCGGCCAGCGCGCCCGAGCCGTAGGGGCTCAGCGCCGCGCGGGCGTCCCAGTCGACGAGGCGGTCGAGGTCGCGCAGCATCGGCCAGGCGTGGGCCAGAAGCTGATGGGCGACGAGGACCGGCTGCGCGTGCTGCATGTGGGTGCGGCCCGGCATGATCGCCTCGCCGGCAGCCTCCGCCTGGGAAACGATCGCTTCGACGGTGTCAAGCAGCTTGCCTCCGATGATCCGGGCTTCGTCGCGCAGGTACATGCGGATCAGGGTGGCGATCTGGTCGTTGCGCGAACGACCCGCACGGAGCTTGCCGCCAAGCTGGGTTCCGGCGCGCTCCATGAGGCCGCGCTCGAGGGCGGTGTGGACGTCCTCGTCGTCCGGCTCGGGGCCGAAGCGGCCCGCGGCGATGTCCTCATCGAGCTCCTGAAGCGCCATGAGCATGCCGTCCAGCTCGGCCTCGGTCAGAAGGCCTGCGGCGGCAAGCTGGCGGGCATGGGCGCGAGATCCGGAAATGTCGTAATGGGCGAGGCGCCAGTCGAAGTGCGTCGAACGGGACAGTTCGGTCAGGGCATCGGCGGGGCCGCCCGCGAAGCGGCCGCCCCACAGGGCAATGTGTTCACTCATGGGGACTATCGTAACCCTATTGCCGGAAAAGAATGCGACACCGCCTCCCTGCCGTTGCCTTCGCTGCCACCCCTTCGCCCTGGCACCGCCGACAAGCTCCCGGCCCCGTCGCCAGCACACGATGTTTTTCCGCTCGCTCGGCCACGCAGCTCCGACGGGACGCCCGCCGGACCGTCCCGATCCCTTCGGCCCGTTGACGCGCCGTCGCGCCCTCGCACAGCCCGCAACCGGCAGGCACCCGAGCGCACGGCCCGCCTCTCCCCTAGAATTGGCGGCATGAACATGCAAGGCTGCTCCTTCCTCAAGGAATCCGATTTCACGCCCGAAGAATGGCTAGGCTTCGTCGAGCTCGCCGCGAAGCTCAAGGCAGAACGCGCCGATGGCCGCGAAGTCCAACGCCTGGCCGGCAAGTCCGTCGCGCTCATCTTCGAGAAGACCTCCACGCGCACCCGCTCCGCCTTCGAGGTCGCCGCATTCCAGCAGGGCGCGCACACCACCTACCTCGACCCCAACGCCTCGCAGATCGGGCACAAGGAATCCATTGCCGACACCGCACGCGTGCTTGGCCGGATGTACGACGCCATCGAGTTCCGCGGCAACCGACAGGCAGACGTCGAGCTTCTCGCCGAACACGCCGGCGTCCCCGTCTTCAACGGTCTGACCGACCAGTGGCATCCCACCCAGATGCTCGCCGACGCCCTGACGATCCGCGAACATGTGGCCAAGCCCTTCGACGAGGTGGTCCACGCCTATCTCGGAGACGCCCGTTTCAACACCGGCCGCTCCCTGCTCGTCTCCTCGGCGATGCTTGGCATGGACGTGCGCATCGTCGCCCCGAAGGAGTTCCAGCCCGACACCGAGGCGGTCGCGATCGCCGAGGCCGCAGCCGCCAAGACCGGCGCACGCATCACGATCACGGACAACGTGGAAGAAGGCGTGGCCGGTGCCGACGCCGTCTCCACCGACATCTGGGTCTCGATGGGCGAACCGAAGACCGTATGGACCGAGCGCATCAAGGCCCTCGCCCCCTATCAGGTCAACGCCGACGTCATGGCCGCAACCGGCAACCCGGACGCGATTTTCCTGCACTGCCTGCCTTCCTTCCACGACCTCGACACGACCGTGGGCCGCGAGGTGTACGAGATGAGCGGAATGGACGGCCTGGAAGTCACGAGCGAGGTCTTCGAGTCGGCGGCATCGAAGGTCTTCGACCAGGCGGAGAACCGGATGCACACCATCAAGGCCGTCATGATGGCCGCGCTGGCCGAACCCGGAATCTTCTGAGACCGGCCGATAGCCACGCCAGGCTCAAGGCGCGACGCAGGACATGCGCATCCCGCGTCGCGCCTTCCCTTTGCTTTCCCGCGCGCGTGCGCGAAACGACATGCGTTTGGCCGCCGTCGCCGCGCCTTTTCCGCGTAGCCTGAGCGAGAAACACAGGAGGGCATGCATGTCGAACGAACGCTACTTCACCGTTGCGGGCTCGGACCGCACCTACGACCGAAACAGGCTCCTGACAGTCCTGCTCTTCGCGCTCATGCTCGCCCTCCTGCAAGTCTCCGCGGTCAACAATCTGCTGCCCTCGATCCAGGAAGGCATCGGAGCCTCCGATTCCGACGTGCAGTGGGTTCTTTCCGGCTACGCGCTGGCCTTCGGCGTCGTCCTCATTCCCGTCGGACGCTTCGGCGACATCTTTGGCCGTTCGGGCGGCTTCGCCACCGGCATCGCGCTCTTCGCGCTGACCTCCCTCGGCTGCGGGCTCGCCCCCAACGCCTTCGCCCTCAACCTCATGCGCATCGCCCAAGGATTTGCCGCCGGCGTCTTTTCGCCGCAGGTCACCGCCCTCATTCAGGAGTACTACGAGGGACGCGAACGCGCCAAGGCCTTCGGCATCATGGGGCTCGTCATTTCGGCGTCGGTCGCGGCCGGCCCGATTCTCTCCGGCGTTTTCGTCGCGGCGCTCGGCCCGCAGCACGGCTGGCGCTGGTCCTTCCTCATCAACGTCCCGCTTGGCCTGGTTCTGCTTGGCCTGTCCCTGCGCTGGCTGCCCTTCGGCAAGGAACGGCGCACGATCGGCAAGCGCAAGGCCTCCGCCGCCAATCCCGACGTCGCGCCGGCAAGCACAAAGGCGCACCCGAAGATCGACCTCGATCCGGTCGGCAACGTGCTCGTGGCCCTGACGGTGCTGGCCCTCATGCTTCCCTTCATGACGGACTTCTGGTGGCGCTGGTTCCTGCTTCTTGCGGGCGTGGCGCTCGCGGCCGCATGGATCGCATGGGAAAGCGCCTACAAGAAGCGCGGACGCTTCCCCATGGTCGACCTCGGCCTGTTCCGCGTGCGCACCTACGCCTACTGCGTGGCAACAACGGCGCTGCAATTCCTCGGCTCGACCTCCATCTTCGTCATCGTCGCGATGTTCCTTCAGCAAGGCATGGGATTTTCCGCCCTCCTGACCGGACTCGTCGGCCTGCCGAACGCCCTCTTCTCAGCCTACTTCGCTCTCTGGTCCGGCAAGCGCTCCTTCGACAAGGGCGCACAGATCCAGGTTCTCGCGCTCTCGCTCGCCCTTCTCGGCCTCGGCCTGTCGATTCCCGCCGCGTGGGGCGTCACGCGCGGAATCCATCCCGCCATTCTTGCCCTGGCCCTGACCTTCGTCGGCATCGGCCTGGGCATGATCGGCTCGGCGAACCAGACCCAGTCGATGCTCGAAATCGCCCCTTCCCGCGCCGGCATCGCGGGCGGGGTGCAGCAGACCTCCCAGCGCATCACCACCGCCATCGGAAATGCAATGATTACCGCGGTCTTCTTCGCCGGGCACGGCGCGGGCACGAACGCCTCCGACTGGTTCCGTGGCTTCGCGATGGGCATCGGGGTCATCGCAATCGCGCTTTTCGCGGCATTGACGGTCGCTTTCGTCTACATGCGCAGGTATCCGCATGCCGGCCCCGACCTCGCCGCCGCAAGGCGCTAGAGCGCCCGCACAAACGCCACGCATGGCCATGCCGCCGCTTCCGGGCCTGCATCCTCGGCAGTCCTGCACGCCGCGGCCCCTTCGACGCCGCGACACCGACGGTGCCCGCGCCGGGGAGAACCCACCAGAGGCCGCACGAACAAATCGGGTAGGATTGCCAGCGTATTTGCAACGAAAGGACTCCCATGAGCGAGAACCAGAATCCAACGCCTTTCGGTGACAGCAACGCCGACACCTCCGGCGAAACCGGCAACAGCGAGCCGACTGCCGCGCAGTCTGCCGAATCCCTTCCGCCTGCCAACCCGCCTGTAGGCTCGGGCTTTGCAGCCCAGGCCGCCTCGACGGCTCCCGCGTCGCCCTATCAGGGCCAAGCGACGCCGGCATACTCGCCACACGGCTACGAGAACCGGACCGGAGCAAGCCCGTATTCAACGCAGGGCGGCGCAGGCTCCGCCGACGGTACCGGTGGCTACGGTGCGGCAAGCGGCTACGCGAGCGCCAGCGCCTTCCCCTCCGCGCAAGGCACCTACGGATACGGAGGTGGCGCCTACGCCGCGCCGGAAGCCTTCCCTGCCGGTGCCGGATACGCCCCGGAGCCGCCCCTCGACCAGCCTTGGTACGGCATCGGATTCTTCGACGCCATGAAGCGTTTCTTCAGGAAATACGCCGTTTTCTCCGGGCGCGCCTCACGCGGCGAATACTGGTGGTCCATTCTTGGCGTCTTCCTCATGAGCGTCGTCGCAAGCCTGGTTTCCCCGATTCCCGTCCTGGGCCCGATACTCGGCATCGCGCTCTCCCTCGGGCTCGTCGTGCCGAACATCGCCGTCTCGGTGCGACGACTGCACGACACGAACCTGTCCGGCTGGTACTGCCTGTTGCCGTTTGCGTTCCAGGTCATCGCCGGAATCATCGGTCTGGCCGGCCTCATCCCCATTTTCATCGAAGTCGGAGCCGATCCGAGCCTCATCGACTCTCTCAGCGAGGACGAACTGGCGAACCTCCTGATACCCGCCCTTGGCGGCTTCGGCATCGCCTTCTTCATCGCCGTGGTCGGATTCATCGTGTCCCTTGTGCTCATGGTCCGAAGGCCGAATCCCGCAGGTGCCCGCTTCGACGCGCGCCCTGCCGCAGGCCAGCAGCCCTATTACGGAATCTGACCCGACCTTCGCAAAAGCTGCCTGTGCTTCGGCGTGCCCGACAAGCACAAGCAGCTTTTGTCAACTCCCGGCCCGCTTCACAGCCCCGCGAGAAAGTCCCGAAGCGTCGCTTCGTATCCCTCGGGGTCGACCAGCACCGATTCGGCGTGCCCGGCACCGTCAACGAGCCAAAGTTTGCTCGAACCCGCCGTGCGTTCGGCCATGCGCGCCGAGTTTTCCGGCACGATCAGCTCATCGTCGGAGCCGTGAACAAACAGGACGGGCACCGTGTTCGCGTCAAGCGCATCAATCGGCCTGGCATCGAAAAGGGCGTATCCGTAGCGGAGCTTCGCACCCGCATTTGCGACGTCGACGAGAAAGCCGGGCACGCCAGCATCGCGGTAGCCCTTGCGAAGCACGCCTTCGATATCGGCAAAAGGACAGTCGGCGACGGCGAAATCGATCTCGGGGCTGCCGCCAAGCGCCGTGACGGTCGTTGCCGCGCCCAGCGATTCGCCATGCAGCCCAAGCTGGACAAGCTCTGGATAGCGTGCGCGGGTATCTGCCACAAGAGCGAGAAGATCCTCGCTCTCGCGGATTCCGTAGGTCGTGAACGTCGGTTCGTTGCCGCCGTGGCCCCGCAGGTCGTAGATGATGCAGCCATAGCCGAGCCGCAGGTACATCCGAACATACTTGAGCGAACCGATGCGGTTGTCCGTGTAGCCGTGGGAGAGAATCACGTAGCGGCCCGTCGGTTCCGGGTTTTCGAGCAGCTCGACGTGAAGCTCGTAACCGTCCGGCCCCTCGACCGTGTAGTCGCTCTTCGCGAAGGCGTCGTAGAACGACGTATCGTAGCGTTCGGACTGCCATGCCATAGCCTGTTCGTAGGTCTGGCGTTCCCCCGTCATCGCAAGACCCGCAAGAAGGAAAGGAGAGGCGAGAACGGCCACGAAGCCGGCCGCCGCAAGCAATCCCGCGATGCGCTTCGCCCTGGTTCGTCCCTTGCTTTTCGCCATGATTCCTCCTGATCGGACAGGCCGCCTCCACAACAAGCATGGCACAAGGGGCAGCCCCTGCGCCAAATCGCCAGGCTGCCCCTCGCTGATGCCGAACCCACCGACAAGCAGCCGGCAGGACAGAAGCAGGCACGCGGCTGCGGTTCGGTCGCTACGTTCCAAGCGCACCCGCGCTTCGGCCACGCGAATGCGAAGGGCCGCCTCGCAAGGCTGCCGCCGCGTCGGCTGTCGCATCGGGGACTGTGTTCGGTCGTTTCGCTCCCTCTCGCAGCTTCC
>CACYEE010000263.1 GCA_902773415.1 uncultured Actinomyces sp. | reverse complement strand
ATGGCTGGCAACGGCATTGTCACGGTTTTGTAACAATTCGTAACATACGTCATTGTTACTGAAAGGTGACGGCGTGTCGTGGAAGCTCATCCAGCGTGTCGGGGTTAAAGGCGAAATCGCGATTGCGGCGCGGCGCGGGAGACCGGCGTTCGCGCCGTTACAGCGCATCGGGGTTCCATTTCGACGCCGTTCGGTTTCCGCCTCAATCGTTTGCGCAGGTGAGAGGGTCAGGTAGCGGGCGTATCAATGGGGTCTGACCCCATTGATACGCCCGAAGCCTGCCCGCGTCGCCGTGGTATCATCTTCGGACATCGCAAACCCATCGAAAACCCAGTTTCGCAAGGAGAACCGATCGGAATGAGCCTCGCCCTCGTGACACTCTCCAAAGAAGAGTTCGACGCTTTCAGCGCGCGCCACCCTCAGGGAAACTTCCAGCAGTCCTCTCTCATGGGGGAGGTTCGCGCCCGCCTGGGCGTCGAGGTCGAGTACCTTGGCGTGCGCGACGACGGCGAGCTCGTCGCCGCGGCCCTTTTCGAGCTCCATCGCAGCCGCCTGTCGACCTTCGCCGAGATTCATGACGGCCCGCTGTGCGACTTCGCGAACCGCGAGCTCGCCGCATTCTTCCTCGGCGAACTCGGCAGGCGCGCGAAGGAAGGCGGTGCCGCGCAGCTCGAAATCTACCCCGAAATGCCCTACGAGATTTTCGACACGAACGGTGCGCCGCTGCCCGCGAAGGCGGCGGTGGCCGAGGAAGGCTCCGAGGTTTCGGAGGCGAAGGAGAAGAACGACGCCGCAGGCGCGACGCCGCAGTCCGAAGTTTCCGCAGTCCGATGGCCTGCGAACGTGCCCCTGGAAGCGCCGGCCGGCCCGAACGTCGCAGCCCTGGCGAACATCGAGGCGGCCGGGTTCGTCCACGGTGGCTTTGCCCGCGAATACACGGCCGTGCCCCAGTGGCGCTACGTGAAGGACCTTCGCGGAATCGACACCGTGGCGGACCTCGTCGCCTCCTATTCCAAGCACGCCCAGCGCAACCTTCGCATTGCCGAAACGAGCTTCGTCAGCGTCGAGCGGATCGGGCGCGACGCTCTTCCGGCCTTCCATGCCGTCTGCCAGCTCAGCTGCGAAAAGCAGGGCTTCGAGAACCGCGAGCTGTCGTATTTCGAGACCCTTTACGACTGCCTGGGCGACAAGGCCGACTTCTACATCGCCTATATCGACCCGAAGGCGCTCCTGGATTCGTGGAAGGCCAAGCGCGATGCCTTCGCCGACCGCGTCGCCGGACTGCTCGGCCCCAACGGCGAAGAGCCGACAACGAAGAAACGCAAGCGGCAGATGGTCGATGCCCGCGAACAGCACGAGGGCGCCGTCAAGCGCGTGAAGAACCTCGAGGCCTTCTTCGGGCGCAACGAGGAACGCATTCCCGCCGCCGGTTCCCTGTTCGTGCGCCACCCGAACGAATACATCTATCTCTTCTCCGGTGCCGATCCCGTCTACGCAGAATACTGCGCAACGACGGCGCTTCAGCATCGCGCCATGTCGACCTGCGTCGAAGAGGGCATTCCCCGCTACAACATGTACGGAATCAACGGCGTGTTCGACGACCCGAACGATCCGGGCCGGGGTCTGCTGTTCTTCAAGCAGGGCTTCAACGGCTATGTCGAGCAGCTGATGGGTTCCTTCACGCTGACCCTGAAGCCGCTGACCTTCGCCATGAAGAAGCTGGCACGCAAGATTGTGCGCGGCTGAGTTCGTCGAGTTCGCGCCAGCGCGGGGCCGTGCCCGCGCTTCGGCAGCCGACGATGTGCGCATTCGTCGCCGAAAAGCCCAAAACGGGCCTTTTTCATGACGAAACGCGCACATCGCCGTCCGTGCCGATGCCGCAACCCGGCGCGAGCCAGGCGACAGGGCGTTCGCCCCGACTGCCCGGAGTCCCGACGGTCCGGGATCAGAACGGCTGGCCCGTGGGCTCGGGATAGTATTTCCTGAACTTGCGGATGTAGTTCTTCTCCATCGCGAAGCCGACCGCCCGCGTGCGCAGCGACTCTTCGGGGCAGCGCACGGGATTGTAGACCTGGCCCTGAGCGACGACCGCGTCGAATTCGGCGAGCAGCGTCTCGTCGGTGATGTAGTGGCGGGCCAGCGACACGGGGCAGCGCGAATGGATGATTGCGCGCCTGACGGCCCGGACGATGCTCGTACGTTCGATGACATCCTCGACAAGCACCTGCATCGGGTTCACGCCGGCGGCGGCGTTGTAGTACGAGTTCGCGCCGATGCGCGGATTGAAATCCATGAACAGGGCACGGCCCGTTTTCGGGTCGCGCTTGAGGTCGAAATTGGCGAAGCCGCGCCAGCCGACCGAGGCCAGCATCTTCTCGACCTTTTCCCACAGCTCGGGCATGGGCCGGGTAATCATCGTGACGGGGTTGCCGTAGAGCGCCGGGGTGTGGTCCTCCAGGAGGACCTGCGCCGACCCCAGAAGCGTCGCCGTGCCTTCGCGGTTCATGTACATGGTAATCGAGTCGATGCAGGTGTCGTCGCCTTCGATGAGTTCCTGCACGAGGAATGTTCCCTCGAAGCCTGCTGCGCGAAGGCCTCTCCACAGCTCGTCAAGCTGGGCCTGCTCCTCGAAGAAGTAGACTTTCTGGAAGCCCTTGAACTGGAGGTAGGCGTATTCGGCGGAGGAGGCGGGCTTGGCGACGACGGGGAAGGGGATTTCGGTTGGCGCGATCGGGGCGTTTCCGGCAAGCTCGATGGCTTCCGTGCGGGGGGTGTCGAGTCCGAATTCGGTACACATGCGGGCGAATTCGACCTTGTCGCAGGCGCGGAGCATGATGTCGAGCGGGGCGCTTGCGCATACGAGGTTGGCGGGGGCGTCTGCGGTTTCGGCCATGCGGGCGACGTTTTCGGTCATTCCGTCCGAGTTCGCGATGAGGAGGAGCGTCTTGCCGGGGTTGTTGGCGGCGAGCGTGAGCACGGCTTGGCGGACGGTCTCGAACTTCATGTCGGGCGTGTTGACGATGTCGATGAATTTCGAGTATTCGACGATCTTGATGGGCTGGGGTACGATGCAGACGCTCGTGAGCCTGTAGGCTTCGTAGAATTCGCGGGCGAGCGGGTAGGTTGCCGCGTCGCCGCTGACGATGACGGGCAGGAGCGTGTTCGAGTAGTCCGTTGCCATCCTTCATCCTTCCGGTTCGTCGTGTGTCGGGGCGACGCGGGCCGTCGCCGCACAAGATTGTACCGGCATGGGGCGCTTCGGGCGGCGGCGCGCGTGCGAGTTCACTCGTGGCGCGGGCCATGCGGTTTCGGTGTCTTCGCGCGCACGGTGAGGGGCGACGCGGGGCGTCTCGCAGGGCCTGCGGATATCTGCCTGCATGCAGCGAGGGGCGACGCGGGTCGTCGAGACCCCGCGTCGCCCCTCAAGGCCAGTGCGCGCCTACAGGCTTACGGTCGCCTCACAGCCGCACGGACAGGATGTGAGCGCAGCCGTCGCCAGGGGCGAGCTTGACGAACGGGTTGCCGTGCCACGTAAAGGTCTCGCCGCTGAGTTCGTCGGTCACGTCGATGGTCCAGCCGCGGTGGCCGAGCAGCTCGAAGGGGGCGAAGTCGAGGTCGATGAGGCCTTCCTTTTCGCTGGCCGGGTCGAGGTTGAGCACCACGACCACGGCGTCGCCCTTGCCGTCCGGGGTTTCCTCGGGAAGCGCGAACTTCGTGAAGGAGAGGATATGGTCGGATGTCGTCGGGTTGATGCGCAGGTGGCGCAGGCGCTGGAGGGCCGGATGCTTGGCGCGAATCTCGTTGAGCTTGCCCAGCAGCGACGCGATGCCGTTCGCTTCGGCGGCCGCGTAGTCGCGGTCCTTGTACTCGTACTTCTCGTTCTCGATGAACTCTTCCGAGCCGGGGCGCTGCACGTTTTCGGCGAGCTCGTAGCCGGAGTAGATGCCCCACGTGGGGGCTCCGGTGGCCGCGAGAACGGCGCGCAGCTTGAAGGCGTTGACGCCGCCGTAGACCATGAAGGAGGTGAGGATGTCCGGCGTGGTGGGGAAGAAGGCCGGGCGCAGACGCGAATCGGATTCGCGGGCGAGCTCCCAGAGGTAGTCCTCGATTTCCTTCTTCTCGTTGCGCCACGTGAAGTACGTGTAGTTGAGGTGGAAGCCGGCCATTGCCAGGGCCTGCATCATCGGCGGCTTCGTGAAGGCTTCGGCGAGGAAGATGACTTCGGGATGCTTGGCGCGCATTTCGGTCAGCAGGCGCTGCCAGAAGGCCACCGGCTTCGTGTGCGGGTTGTCCATGCGGAAAATCGTCACGCCATGCTTGATCCACACTTCGAGGACGCGCCAGATTTCCTTGTAGATGCCTTCCGGATCGTTGTCGAAGTTCAGGGGGTAGATGTCCTGGTACTTCTTCGGCGGGTTTTCGGCGAAGGCGATGGTGCCGTCGGCGCGCGTCGTGAACCATTCGGGATGCT
>CACYEE010000262.1 GCA_902773415.1 uncultured Actinomyces sp. | reverse complement strand
GTGACAGACGTTCCTGCGGCTGCCTTCGCCATGCCGAACGCGCCGGTTATCCATGTCGCCAACGAGACTCCCGCTTCCTCCCGTCTCGATTTGTGGCATCGACGACGCCACTGTCGCAGGTCGGAAGGTGTATCAAATAGGGGAAGGGCAGGTCGACGTCACAAGCCGCCTCCTGCTGTCTTCGCATCTGCGTGTGTCGCGTCGCATTCGGCGTGGACCCCGCTCGGGCGGAAGTTGCCGACCGTGTCCCCGCCGGTTCTTTGCCTGGCCGTTTCGGGGTTGCTTGTGCCGTATCGGATTTGAGGGGCCGGTTCCTGGGGGCAGAGTACGTATTCCGCCTCTCATGTGGCGAGGGAATGCTTGGCAAGGAAGAGGTGACTCCACTTGAGGCGTTCGACGGAGCTGCTGAATTCGTGCGCGAGAATTGCCCGAAGGGAATTGGCTTTATCCGCTGGGCGTGACCGGGCGCTGAGGTGTGCCGTGTTCGCTGCGTATTTGCGTGCGGACATGACGCGAGGGGCAGGTTCTGGGCGGGCGACGCAGCCGTGGGCTATACCGTGCCATACCGGTTTCATGCCGCTGTAGGAGGCCTGGCCATGTTGCGGCCGCCGCACATTCTCCCACGTGGTCGGAGCTTGGCAATCGGCATAGCCTCATATATTGTTTCGGAGTAGGAAGATAACGCCGAGCAAGCCAGGGGGTGAACCGGTGCCGGAGAAGGGCGTCCACATTGATTCGTATGGGAACTCTCGGTTTGCCGGGGAACTCGGCGCTGCCTTCAGGCGCAGCCCGTTGGAGCTCGATGCCGCTGTAAAGAAGCTCGCCGAGGCGGGTTATGACGTTCCCCTGCGTGCCCTTGAAAACTGGTTGCGTGGATACTTCCTCCCTCGCTCTGAAGCGGCCGGAGAACTCGTCTACAACCTTGGAATCGTGCTCGGGGCTGAACCGGAGGCTTTGGTTCGGGCTCTCGCCGTGGATATTGCTTCGGGCCGTAGTTTCGTGCCCGGGGAGGACATGGGAGGCGGCAAGGCTCGCCACGCCGAGGACACCCAAGGGCTCGGCAATCCTCGATTCAAACAATCGGATGCGGATACTGACTGGCTTGCAGAGCCGATTCGAGTGGCGGTTGAAGACCACATCCATGTGTCGGCGGATCTCAGTTCGCTTCGATACCGTGCCGTTCTTGACGTTCGAGTCCCTGCGGCCCCTAATCCGTCGATCAGCGTTCCGCTCGTGTTTGGGCGCGACGACATTCCAACCGATCCTCGCCTTGTCCGCGACATCGAAGGCGCGCGCATCGCAGGGCAGAGGGTCTACGAAATGCGTCACGGGCTGGTCAATGTCACCACTCGCCTCGCCCTCCCCTCGAATCTGGAGCCGGGAGAGTTGTGCAGGGTTGCCTATACGGTAGACCTTGTTCGTGAAGCCGATCCCAACAAAGTCTTCCGCCGTTATTTCGCGTGGCCGCTGCGCTCGTACAAATGCCGTGTCTCCTTTGAAGGCCGAGTTCCTGAAGGCCTCGTTTTCTTGACTACTGAATCCTTGGACGTGGCTGACATTGCCGGGGCGGAGCGGGTTGAGCTGGAGGTTGTGGACGGCGTGGCGGAATACGAGCGTACCGATTGCCCGACAGGCATCGGCCAAGTCGAGTGGCGTCTGAGCGACGCCGATACGCAGGCTGCTGGGGGAAGATAGCTTTCGGCTGGCCGCGGGCTGTGTGCTTGCTGGTCGGTCGGTTGCCGGCCGGAAGGGTATGGCCGGTTCGTGGCTGGTGCGTGACGGATGTTCGGTTGCGGTTTTCTGGTTGCGGAATGCTCGGTTACGGCCAGTTCCACGTGGCTGGTCTCACGTAGCTCGTGCGGGCCTAAGCGGGCCGAGCGCGCCTAGAATGGCGGAAGTTGCGATGACCCGGCCATCACCGGCGAGCATTCGGAAGAACAGGCCGACGCAAGGCCGGCGCCAACCGCGTCGCCCCGAAAGCCCCAGTAGAACCGGACGGGCGGGCCCGATACAGCCCCCAACGAGCGGCCCAGCTATGGGCAAGCGAGGTGGTACCGCGGCAGCGTGCGCACGTGCGCCGTCGTCCTCGCCTGACCATAGGAGAAATCGCACCGTGACCAGCAAGAACGCGGCCCAGGACAACTACCCGCTTCACCGCGAGGGTACCGTTGAAGCCTCGCCCTCCTTCCCGAAGCTCGAAGAAGGCGTGCTCGCCTACTGGAAGGACGACGCCACCTTCCAGGCTTCCATCGACAATCGCCCTGCCGAGATCGACGGCGAACCCAACGAGTTCGTCT
>CACYEE010000261.1 GCA_902773415.1 uncultured Actinomyces sp. | reverse complement strand
CGATCATCGCCTTCCCTTCGGGCGTCAGGATCGATTCGGGATGGAACTGCACCCCGAACACCGGCTTCGTCATGTGCTCGACGGCCATGACCTCCCCGTCGTCCGTTCGCGCGGTCACCCGCAAGCAGTCGGGCATCGTTGCCGGGTCCGCGGCCAGCGAATGGTAGCGGGCGACGGGGGTCGAATCCCCAAGCCCCTTGAAGAGCACCGAACCGGAGTCGATCCAGGAATCGGACTGCTTACCGTGCATGAGTTCCTTCGCGTAGGTCACGGTTGCCCCGAACGCCTCGCAAATCGCCTGATGGCCCAGGCACACCCCGAGAATGGGCACGGCACCGGCAAAGGCGCGAATGACGTCCTCGCACACGCCGGCGTCCGCGGGCCGCCCGGGTCCGGGGGAGAGGATGATTCGGACCGGGGCGAGCTCGCGGATCTCGGCCACGGTCAGCTCGTCGTTGCGCACCACGCAAATCGCCGGATCGAACGAGCCGACAACCTGGAAAAGGTTGTAGGAAAAAGAATCGTAATTGTCGATCAGCAACGTGCCGACGCTGTGCATCGGACCATCGGCTCTGCCGATGTCCTGCATCGGTCCGTTGGCCGTTTTGCCGCCACGAACCGGACCGCCAGCCCTGCCGACGACCCTCGCGGCCCGCGTCGTGCCCGGCTGGCCCTCTCCGCGCGCGCTCGTCGCCGCGCCTGTCGCCGCACCCGAACCGGCCGTGCCCGTCGTCGTGCCCGAAGCGTCCGTCGCTGTGCGCGACCGGATCTCCGTGCCCGCTTTGGTTGTCGTGCCCGAACCGCGCGAACCCGCACCCCGCGTCGCGCCCGTCCTCGTCTCCATCACTCGAGGCCTCCTTCCGAATCGCGCACGGCCGCAATGACCGCGGCCGCCTTGTTGCGGCACTCCTCGTACTCGCGCCCGGGCACCGAATCGGCGACGATGCCCGCGCCGGCGCGCACCCCCACGCGCCCGTTTGCCATGTAGGCCATGCGAATCGCAATCGCCGTGTCCATGTTGCCGGTGAAATCGAGGTAGCCGATGGCGCCGCCGTAGATGCCGCGGCGGTTGCCTTCGAGCTTGTCGATGATTTCGCAGGCGCGGATTTTCGGGGCGCCCGAGAGCGTGCCCGCGGGCAGGACAGCCGCAATCGCGTCAAGCGCGTCGGCGTCGGGCCGGATCTCGCCGCGCACGGCCGAGGCGATATGCATGACGTGCGAATACCGCACGATCTTCATGTACTCCTCCACCTCGACGGTGCCGAAGGAGCACACGCGGCCCAGGTCGTTGCGGCCGAGGTCGACGAGCATGCTGTGCTCGGCCAGCTCCTTCGGGTCGGCCAGCAGTTCGGCCTCCAGCGCGCGGTCCTCGGCACCGGTGGCTCCGCGCGGGCGCGTGCCGGCCAGCGGATAGGTGCGCGCCGCCGAGCCGGTGAGCTTGACGAGGGTTTCTGGAGAGGAGCCGGCGATTTCCAGGTTCGGAGAGGACATGTAGAACATGTACGGCGAAGGGTTGCGCGAACGCAGGAGCCGGTAGGCGTCGAGCAGGGAGCCTTCGGCCGGCGCGGAGAAGCGATTGGCGAGGACGACCTGGAAAATGTCGCCCTCGTAGATGTGGCGGCGGGCCGTCTCCACCATGTCGGCGTAGCGCTCGGCGCTGTGCAGCTGCTCGAATTCGCCGGCGAGCTTGAGCGGGGCGGCAGGCGCGGGCGCCCCATGCAGGACGAGCTTCTGCATTCGGTCGAGCTCGGCGAGGGCCGCCGGGTAGGTGTCTTCAAGGTTCGCGGTGGCGGCGTGGGCGATGAGCGTGACGGTTTGGCGCAGATGGTCGAAGGCGACGATCTTGTCGAAAAGGACAAGGTCGATGTCGTTGAATCCTTCGTCGTCCGCCGCCTCCAGCTTGAGGGCAGGTTCGGAGTAGCGGATCGAATCGTAGCCGAAATAGCCCATGAGGCCGCCGGCAAAGGGCGGCATTCCCTCGATGCGCGGGCTTGCGTTCTCGGCGAGGATGGCGCGGATGCGCAGGGCGGGGTTCGCGTTTTCGAAGGTTTCGGGGGCCGGGGTTTCGGGCGACGCGGGGCCGGGGGCGGCTCCGGCTTCGTCTGCGGCGGGAGCTTCGGAGGCGACGCGGGCCGGGCGGGCCACGCCGTGCCTCGTGACCGTGACCGTGCCGGCCCGGGCCGTGATTTCCAGGCGCGGGTCGAAGCCGAGGAAGGTGTAGCGGCCGCGGCGCACCGAATTCTCGAGGCTTTCGAGGATGAAGCAGCTCGGGCTGGCGGCCTTGAGCGTGCGCAAGACTTCGATGGGGGTGCGCGAGTCGGCGAGGATCGTGCGGGCGACGGGAACCGAGCGATACTCGGCGGCATAGCGGCGTGCCTTGTCGAGGCTGGGGAACGGCTCGGCGAACATGGGCCTTCCTTTCCGGGCGTGGCCGCTCGCGCGGGCCGGCCCATGACGGATGCTGGTGCGGCCAAGGGGTAAAAATGCCCTTGACCTGCCGGTTTGCAGGTTCAAGGACGAAACGGATTCCGCGGTGCCACCTTGATTCGCGG
>CACYEE010000260.1 GCA_902773415.1 uncultured Actinomyces sp. | reverse complement strand
TAGGGTTCAAGGTCGAGAATCCGGGCGGCATCGCGGACCCGCGCGGCGATTTCCCCGTCGTCCATGCCGGCGATCTTCAGGGCGAACCCCATGTTCTCGGCGACGGTCATGTGCGGATAGAGGGCATAGTTCTGGAAGACGACGGCGATATCGCGTTCTTGCGGGGCGACGTTGGTGATGTCGACGTCGTCGAGGAGGATCCGGCCGGAATCGAGGGCTTCGAGGCCGGCAAGCATGCGCAGCGTCGTGGATTTTCCCGAGCCTGAGGGGCCGAGCATGACGAGCAGTTCGCCGTCGGCGACATGCAGGCTCAGCGAGTTGACCGCGGGGTGAAGCGCATCGCGATAGTTGCGCGTCGCCCTGTCGAACGTGACGGACGCCATGAATGATTCCTCCTTCGCCGGCATCGTTGCCGGACGGGCGGGCAAGCGTGCGGCTCGCCGTTGAGCCGCACGATGAGTCTCTATGTTCCTCCATTCTTTCACGAAAACACCGCCATTGTGCTGGGAAGCATGTCACATCTGAACGCTTTCGTGCCGGGGCGGCACGCCTGCCCCGGAAAACGCGGAGAAATACGGTACCGTAAAGGAGATGCGCGAACGAATGGAAGTCGGAGGATACCGCCTCGTCAAGAGGCTCGGGTTCGGCGGAATGTCGACCGTCTACGAAGCCGAGGACGAGAGCGGCACCCGTGTTGCGCTCAAGCTCCTGCACCCCTCGCTTGCCGACGCCGCAGGCAGAGAACGTCTCGCGCGCGAAGTGCAGATGCTGCAAAAAGTCACGGGCCCCTTCGTCGCCGAGGTCCTTGACGCCGAGACGGAAGGCCCCGACGCCTTTCTCGTGACGGAACTCATCGACGGGCCGACCCTCGAACAGGACGTCGTCGACCAAGGAATCTACGAGGGCGACGACCTCGCCATGCTCGGCGAGGAACTGGGCGAGGCCGTACGCTCCATTCACCGCCAGGGCGTGCTTCACCGGGACCTCAAGCCGTCAAACGTCATGATCGGCCAGGCCGGGCCGGTGCTCATCGACTTCGGAATCGCCCAGCTTGGCGACGATTCACGCCTGACCGCCCCCGGTTTGGTGGCCCAAACCCCCGGATACTGCGACCCTCGCGTGCTCTCCGGGGCCGATCCCGACGAGGAAGCGGACTGGTGGGCGCTCGCTGCGGTCCTCGCCTACGCGGCGACAGGCAGGCCTCCCTTCGGCCGGGGCGGCGCTCCGGCGATCTTGCGCCGCGTCCTTGACGGAGAGGCGGACCTTGCGGGCCTTGACGAGCCGAAGGCACGGGCCTTCGCGGCGGCGCTCGCTCCGCGTCGCCGAATCTCCATCGACACTCTTCTCGCGGTGCTGAGCGCCCCGGAACTGGCCGACGAGCTTCTTCCCGAGTGGGCAGGCGCGGCGCTTGCGGCGACGGCGCGCACGCAGGGCGGCGGCCCGTCCGGGGTCTTCACGGCCAGGGCCGCAGGCGAACCGGGCGGCGACGTATTCGCACGGGCGGGGCGGACTGCGCCGACGCAGGCGCTTGCCGCAGCCGACAGCCAGGCGACCGAAACGCTCGGCGTCGCCCTTGAAGGCATGCAGGCAGACCGGCAGGAAACCGAACTGTTCGCTCCCGCAGGCGCCGATGCCGCCGCGACCACGACAATGCCGCATGCGCAGCCTCCCGCGGCGCCCGGCCTTGCGCCCCGGCCCGGTTCCTACCGCGCCGCCACGGAGCCGACCCGGGCATATCCCGTTGTCGAGACGCCGCCCCCCGGCCCGAACCCCGCATATGCTCCCCCCGGGCAGGGCGACGCGGCCGTTGCGCCCTCCCAGGCCGCGATGCCGGGCGAACCCGCCGTCGCCGAAAATCCGGCCGCGGCCGTGGTCGGCTACGACGCCGCAGGAAATCCGGTCCATGCGGACGGCGTCACCTCGCCGGTACCCGCATGGGCGCAGACCCCGAAACCCGCGCGCTGGCTCGTATTCCTCGTTGGCCTGCTTTTCGCGGCGGCCGGGGGGCTGTGGCCCGTGGGCGTGTTCGCGGTTTTCGCGCTGATTCACGTGTTCCTTGGCACGCACGGGCGCCTGTCGGGAGAACTTCGCCTGCGTCGCCTGCGCAGGGGCGGGAAGTATGCGCATGACGTTGCGGGCACGGTGGCGCGCGCGCCGTGGGCCCTGCTTCGGGCGGTGTTCTCGACGTTCCTCGCGGTGCTGGCAGGGAGTCTGACGGGCGCGCTCGTTGCGTGGCTCGGCCTCCAGTTCTGGGATTCGGAGCCGCTGGTCGGGGTGCCGCAGGTGGCAGGGACAATCGCTTCCGTGTTTGTTGCGATGTCGGTTGCCTGGTTCGGTCCGTTTTGCCGCCCCGCCCGCGAGGGGGCGCGGATTTCCGCCCGCGTGTTTGCGCCGAGCGCAGGGTATGCGGCTTTCTGGTCGGTGGCTCTTGCGGCTGCGATTGCCGTGTTCGGGATGCTGGCCGCTTCGGGGAGCGGGGTGTCGCTCGAAACGGTGACGCAGGTTTCGCCGTCGGCCATCGGGGAGCAGCTTCGCCAATGGCTCGAAGGTCTCACGCAACAGGCCTGACGGCGCGTACCGCTTCCAGTTCGGCGGCGCGGGCGGCTTCTTCGGCCTTGTGGCGCGCGAGGGGCGTTTTTTGCGCACGGCATG
>CACYEE010000259.1 GCA_902773415.1 uncultured Actinomyces sp. | reverse complement strand
TTTGCCACGTTTTGCGACGGGATCGACGAGAAGGTCGATACTCTCGTCATCACGCTCGTGAATCCGGGTTCGGATGCCGGCCGGGTGACGAGGCTTGTCGACATGTCGCTGTCCGGGCTTGACGAGAAGGCAGCCGTTCGCTTCAACGTCGATCCGCTGGTCGACTACCGCTCCTCGCGTCCGATGGTGCATTTTTCCAAGGGCCGCCTTGTCGGGATGGGCAGGGAAGATGTCATCGTCTCTCTTTCGCGCGACGTCACGGGAAGCCCGTACCTGCGCATGCATGGCATCGAACCGGATTTTCATTGGGATTCCCTCGTGTCCGACATGTTCGACATTGTCGAGCATTTCGGAGTCCGCCGCGTCTTTTGCCTGACGGCGGTCGGCGCGCCTGTGCCGCATACGCGCCCGGTGGACATGATCGTCCGCACGACAGGACGGGCCGAAGGTCCGATCCTCGATGCCGATTTCTGGTTCCCGGCGTCCTTCGGTTCCTATTTCGAGTTCCATGCGGGAAAGATGGGCATCGACGTCACGAGCATCGCGGTGCGGGTGCCGATTTATCTTGGTCCCCACCATTATCCGTCCGGGGCGGCGAGCGCCCTGTCGATGGCGTCGAAGCTGTCCGGGCTTTCCTTTCCTGTCGGAGACCTGACCCGCGATGCGGAGGAGCAGAAGGCGGAGCTGGCGCAGATGGTCAAGTCCAATCCCGACTTTGCCGAGATCGTCGGGTCCTTCGAGGAGGACTATGACGAAAAGGGCGGGGATGAAGGCTTTGTCCAGGCGCCCGAAGCGGACTTCTTCGTTCCGACTGTCGAGGAAATCGGAAAGGCTGCCGAGCGGTTCCTTCAGCAGGCGAGCGAGGCGAACGGCGGGCCTGCTCCGTCGCTGACGGCAAGTTTCGATCCTCAGGGGCTTCTGTCTCGCATCGAGCGGTACCGCGAGAGCCAGGGGATGACCCATTCGGAGACGTTTGCGGCTCCCGGACAGGCCGTCGCGCCCGAGGCGCGCGAGACTCGCGGCGATGCCCAGGAGGGTTCGGATCGCAACGGCGAGGCGTCCGCGCCGCAGGTTCCTGCGCGCCGCCGGCGGCGCGGCCGTCACCTGCGCGAGGATTGACGCGGCGCCGGAGTCAGGATTCGGACCGGTTGCGCCGGTCGCGTGCGGGTTGCGAACCGCTGGCGCGGGCCCGGAGTCGGGCGTCCGCGGTGACGGTTGCGCGAAGGGGAAGGCGCCGGGCCAGGCGGTCGAACTCGTCGACGGGAAGCTCGCTTCCGCGTGCGACGATGACAACGTTCCCGACTCGCTTGCGGCCGAGAACGGCCGGGTCGGCAATCGCGGCGACATGCTCGAAGGCGTCGCAGATTGCGCGCAAGTCGGGGCCAAGAGTATCGGCGGAGGGCGACAGGACGGCGTTTGCGAGGTAGACGCCGTCGGTTCCAAGCACCTGGCGGGCTCGCCGTGCGGCTTCGAGGCTTGCAAGCGGGAGCGGGACTTCGCGGCTGGCGAAGGCGTCGCGGACGATCGCGTCCCATGCCGCCTGCGTCGTGTCGAGAGCGAGACGGCCGTCTCCGGCGCGGATGCGCAGGCGCGGGGAGGGCGGCAGCGCGAACCACCGGCGGACGGCTTCGGCCAGCTTCGCGTCGATTTCGACGGCAAGCTGGCGCGATCCGGGGCGCGCGGCGTCAAGCGCCCGGGGCAGGGCGCACCCGGCACCGCCGAGGTGGAGGACCCGCAAAGGCGTTCCGGGGCCGAAGACGGCGTCGAGGGCGAGGGCCATGTGCTGCATGTACTCGAATTCGAGGGCGGCAGGGTCCTCAAGGTCAAGGCAGGAGGATTCTGCGCCGTCGAGGTAGAGGGTAACGAGCGAAGGACGCGAGGGGTCGGCATGAACCTCGGCGATGCAATAGTCTGTCCGTACGGACCCTTCGGGCAGGTCGGGGGTCTGGCGGCGTGCGTGGCGGCGTGTCACGCTCCCATGCTATCGGGAAGGGAGGGCGGATGTCCCGCGGACCGCGTTCGGCGAGCGCGCGAAGGAACTGGGGAAGCGACGATTCGGGCGCTCCCGTCCTTCATGTCGACATGGACGCCTTCTTTGCGTCTGTCGAGGTGATGGACAATCCGGAGCTTGCGGGCCTGCCTGTCGCCGTCGGCGGGAAGGAGCGGGGCGTCGTGTCCGCAGCGTCCTACGAGGCGCGTGCCTTCGGGGTGAATTCGGCGATGCCGGTCGGCCAGGCGTACAGGCGATGCCCGCAGCTTGTGATGGTCGCTCCCCGGATGCGGCGATACAGGGAGGTTTCGCGCCGCATCATGGAGATTCTCGGCTCGGTGACCCCCGTTCTCGAACAGGTCTCGGTCGACGAGGCCTTTCTCGACGTGTCGGGGGCGCGCCGCCTCTTTGGCGGTCCGCTTGAGATTGCGCGGATGCTGCGCAGGCGAATCCGCTGCGAGGTCGGCGTGCCGTCCTCGGTGGGGATTGCCGCGACAAAGCATGTGGCGAAGATCGCTTCGGCGCATGCGAAGCCGGACGGGCTTCTTCTCGTACCGGCCTCGGCGACGCTCGATTTCCTTCACGTCCTGCCGGTCGGGGCGATGTGGGGCGTTGGCGAAAAGACGCGGGCCCTTCTTGAGCGCAAGGGCCTTGACACCGTCGGCGACATTGCCCGGGCCGGCGAGGACGCGATGGTGCGTTTGCTTGGCCAGGCCCACGGGAGCCATCTGTACGAGCTTGCGATGGGTGTCGATTCCCGGCCTGTCGTGACCGAAAGGGAGGAGAAGTCGATCGGGGCCGAGGATACCTTCTTCGATTGCCTTGAGCGAAGGTCCGATGTCGAGAGGGCGCTGCTTGCCCAGTCGGACGACGTGGCCGCGAGGCTGCGGCGTTCGGGCCTGCGATGCGCAACGGTGTCGATCAAGGTCCGTTTTGCCGATTTCGCGACGGTGACCCGGTCGCTTTCGCTCGATGTTCCGACCGATCTTGCGGCCGAAATCTACGGGTGTGCGCTGCGCCTGTTCGCGAAGGTGCCCGTTCCTGCCGGCGGGGTCCGGCTTGCGGGGGTGAAGGCATCGTCCCTTGTTCGCGCCTCGCAGGGCGTGCAGCTTGCGCTGGGCGACGACTCGCGCCGCTCGGATGCCCAAAGCGCGCTCGACGAGGTGCGTGCGAGGTTCGGACGCGGGGCGGCAGGGCCTGCGACGCTGCTGGAAGCCGAGGGGCGGCGTTCGCTCAGGCGTGGCGACGCGACGGGAAGGAAATGAAGGCCGGGCCGGTTTGTTCACGTCGAGAGGAATGGGGTTCGCGCCTCTTTCGTCGCGAGGTCCGAGGCGCTAGAGTGGCAGGTAGGACAACAAGGAGGTGTCATGGCCCTGTCTGACTACGAGCGCCAGATGCTCGAGGAGCTCGAGGCTCAGCTTGCGGACGAGGATCCGACTTTTGCGAAAACGATGGAGCCGGAGCCGGTTTCCGTGCGTCGTCACGAGTTTTCGCTGCGCCACCTTGTCATCGGGCTGGTCGTTGCCGCTGCGGGCATCGGGGTTCTCGTTGCCGGGGTCGCGGCGAATCTTGTCGTTGTCGGCGTTGCGGGGGTTGCGGTCATGTTCGCGGGATTCTGGTATGTCGGTACCGGAATCGGCGAGGTGTCCGTGGAGTCCGTCGGGATTGCGAAGGGAACGGGCGAAGGCGGAGCCCGGAGTTTCATGGATCGGCAGACCGAGAAGTGGAATCGGCGCCAAGGCGGGGACTGAGGCTTCCGTTTCCTGAGGTGAAGCGCCTCGGCCATTGCGGTCGGGGCGCTATTTTGTGCCCGGAAACGCCTGCCTTGTGACATTCTTCCTCCACCTGACTTTGCGGCGCCGTATCGGTCGAATAGTTGGGCCATGCTGTTCGCCGTCTCCACAAGTGGGTGAATGTGGAGTAAAGTGGGGGATGTCGCAAGGGAGGTGGACGGGGTGTTCCTCGGGACGTACGAGCCGAAGCTTGACGCCAAGGGACGCTTCATCCTGCCCGCCAAGTTTCGTGACCAGCTCCAGGGGGGACTTGTCATGACGCGAGGCCAGGAGCACTGCCTGTACGTCTTTCCGATTTCGGAATTCGAACAGATGCACGAAAGGATGCGCCAGGCACCTCTCGCGTCGAAGGAAGCCCGCGCCTACCAGCGCGTGTTTCTCTCCGGCGCAGTCGACGACGTTCCCGACAAGCAGGGCAGGATTCTCGTTCCCGCGCAGCTTCGCAAGTACGCCGGGCTCGACCGCGAGCTCGCCGTCATCGGAGTCGGCGCCAGAGTCGAAATCTGGGACCTGAGCGCTTGGAACGCCTTCCTGGGAGACCAGGAATCGGCATTCGCCGAACGGGAAGAAGAAGTCATCGAAGGGCTCTTCTGATTCGGCGGCTGCCTTTCTTCGTCACGCTGAGGCAATTCCCCGGCTTCAGGGTGGCGAGGAAAGGAAGCCCCCGGATCGGAGGAGAGCCGCGGGAAACGCAAAGGAGAGGCGAATGCGGGAGGATTCGCGAGCTGGAGGCGACGCTCTGCACGTGCCCGTTCTTCGCGAGGCCTGCCTCGAGCTCCTTGGCCCTGCCCTGCAAGCCCCCGGAGCGCTGCTCGTGGACTGCACCCTCGGCATGGGCGGCCACGCCGAAGCCTTCCTTCGCGCCTTCCCCGAAACGCGTCTTGTCGGCATCGACCGCGATCGCCAGGCAATCGCGCTCGCTTCCGAGCGCCTCGCTCCTTTCGCCGGCCGCTTCGTCGCGGTCAGGGCCACCTACGACGCGGTCGGCGAGGTTGCCCGCGAATACGGGCACGACGGGAAGGCCGACGCGATTCTCATGGACCTCGGCGTCTCCTCCTTGCAGCTCGACGACGCCGAACGCGGCTTCTCGTACGCGAAGGACGCCCCGCTCGACATGCGGATGGATGCCGAATCCGGGCCGAGCGCCGCAGACATTCTCGCAACCGCCTCCGAAGACGAGATCGCGCGAATCCTGCACGACTACGCCGACGAACGCTTCGCGCGGCGAATCGCGCGCGGCATCGTCCGCGAACGCGACAAGACGCCGCTGACCCGGACGGGCCAGCTCGTCGCCATCGTCCGCGACTCCATTCCCGCCCCGGCACGACGCACCGGCGGAAATCCCGCCAAACGCACCTTCCAGGCGCTGCGCATCGCGGTCAACAGGGAACTCGACGTGCTCGAGACGGCGATCGTCGAAGCCATCGGCGCCCTCCGCGTCGGGGGACGGATCGCCGTCGAGTCGTACCAGTCCCTCGAAGACAAGATCGTCAAGCGAGCCCTGGCCGAAGGCGCGGCTTCCGCAACGCCGGCCGGACTGCCCGTCGAGCTCGCCGGCCACGACCCCTACCTCAGGCTCCTGACCCGCGGCGCCGTCAAGGCGAGCGCCCAGGAAGTCGAAGAAAATCCCCGCAGCGCCTCGGTGCGTCTGCGTGCCGCACAGAGAATCCGAGAAGGAGGGCGGGCGCAATGAAAGCCGCCGCAACCCGAATCGTACGCTCCGAGGCCGTCGCCGCCGCGAGAAAGGAGTTGCCGTTCCGGATCGTGCCGGCCCCTGCGCCGAAAAGGGGCTTCTTCGCGGTCGTCGCGCTGTGCGGCTTCCTCGTCTTCGGCTCGCTGATGGCCAGCTTCATCGTCAATAACGCAATGGTGCGCACGGCCTTCGAAATCAGCGCGCTCCAGACAAAAACCAACGAAGCCCGAGCCATCGAAGCCACGCTCGAGGACGAGATTCTCCGACTCTCCAGCCCGGAAGGACTGACCAAACGGGCCGAGGAACTAGGATTGGCTCCAGCAACCTCGATTCGCCATATCGACCTCGAAAAGGGAACGATCCTGGAGACCGTCAACCTGCAAGGAGAGTAATGCCCCTGAAGAAGCTCGTTTCCGTTTCCCGCCGGGAGGGAGGGCTTCGCCAGCGACATCCTGCACGATCCCTCGCGCGTCGGCGTGGAACATCCCTTGCCGCCCTCCTGCTCGTCGGGTTTCTCGTTCTCGTGACCCGTCTCGTCGTCATCCAGGTCGGACCGACCTCCGAGGTGCTCGCGCAGACCGCCTCCGAATTCAGAACCCGCAGCTATGTCCTGCAAGGCAAACGGGGCGATATCCTCGACTCGAACGGAGCGGTCCTCGCAACCTCGATCGAGCGCTACAATGTCGGCGTCAACCAGAAGCTCGTCGGCACCTACATCCACAGCGAAATGCAGGGCGAAGGCAAGGACGCCACGAAGGTCGTGCTCGGCACGGGCGCGGCAGAGGCCGCGAGGATGCTCGCGCCGATTCTCGAACTCGACGAGGCGGAACTCGGAGGGCTGCTCCTGGGCGAAGGCCCCGAGGACAAGCGCTCGACCTTCCGGTACATCAAGCGCGACATCTCTCCCAAGACATGGCGCGAAGTCCAGGCGCTCCGCATCCCCGGAATCGAACCCGAGCATTTTGTCAAGCGCGTCTACCCGAAC
Organism: uncultured Actinomyces sp.; assembly: GCA_902773415.1. GTDB lineage: Bacteria > Actinomycetota > Actinomycetes > Actinomycetales > Actinomycetaceae > RUG11864. The sequence goes on along the minus strand of CACYEE010000259.1, from coordinate 309 downwards.
GGGACCGTCGCCGGAAACATTCTCGGATATGTCGGCTATTCGACCGGCCAGGAAGGGGAAAGTGTCGAAGGGCAAATGGGAATCGAGGCCACCTGCAACGACGTGCTTCGCGGACAGGACGGCAAGACGACCGTCGAAATGGCCGGAAGCGCCGTTCTTCCCAACGGAAAGAACGAGCACGTCGATGCCGTCGACGGCTCCTCGGTCAAGCTCACCATCGACCGCGACCTCGAAGACTCGCTCCAGAAGGCCATCGACGCCGCCGTCGAACGGCACTCGGCCCGATGGGGGTCCGCAGTCATCATCGAA
>CACYEE010000258.1 GCA_902773415.1 uncultured Actinomyces sp. | reverse complement strand
CGGCGGCCCTTCGCATGGTGCCGCTCGGTCTTGCGATTCTACGGAATCCGCGCGGCCACTGTCGATGTGGCCATATGAAGGAACGGATGCGACGCAGGCCACTGTTTTGCCTGCGCCTTCCGGGCGTCCGGTTCCTTCGCGCATCGCGGATACCCGGAAGGCCCGTCAGGCGAGGACGCGGCGAAGGTTTTCGTCGAGGGTGTCCATGAATTCCCCGGTGGCGAGCCAGGGCTGGTCGTCGCCGATGAGGATTGCGAGGTCCTTCGTCATTTTTCCGCTTTCGACGGTGTCGACGATGACCTTTTCGAGGGTTGCGGCAAAGGCCGTCACTTCGGGCGTGCCGTCGATTGTTCCGCGATGCTTGAGGCCGCCGGTCCAGGCGTAGATGGAGGCGATCGGGTTCGTCGAGGTCTTTTCTCCGGCCTGCCAGCGCCTGTAGTGGCGCGTCACGGTGCCGTGGGCGGCTTCGGCTTCGACGGTCTTTCCGTCGGGCGTCATGAGCACGGAGGTCATGAGGCCGAGGGAGCCGAAACCCTGGGCGACGATGTCGGACTGGACGTCGCCGTCGTAGTTCTTGCACGCCCACACGTAGCCGCCTTCCCATTTGAGGGCGGAGGCGACCATGTCGTCGATGAGCCGGTGCTGGTATTCGAGCCCGGCGGCCTCGAACCTGTCCTTGTATTCGCGTTCGTAGATGTCCTGGAAAACGTCCTTGAAGGCCCCGTCGTAGGCCTTGAGGATCGTGTTCTTCGTCGACAGGTAGACGGGATAGTTCCTGGCAAGGCCGTAGTTGAAGGAGGCGCGGGCGAAGTCCTCGATGGATTTGAGGTAGTTGTACATGCCCATCGCGACGCCGCCGCCTTCGGGAATGCGCGCGACCTGCATTTCGATCGGTTCGCTTTCGTCGTCGGGCGTGAAGGAGAGGGTGACGGTGCCGGCCTTGTCGGTCTTGAAGTCGCTGGCGGCGTACTGGTCTGCGTGGGCGTGGCGGCCAACGACGATCGGCTGGCTCCAGTGCGGCACGAGGCGCGGCACGTTGCCGATGACGATGGGTTCGCGGAAAATGACTCCGCCGAGCACGTTGCGGATCGTGCCGTTGGGGCTCTTCCACATTTTCTTCAGGCCGAATTCTTCGACGCGGGCTTCGTCGGGAGTGATGGTGGCGCATTTGACGCCGACGTTGTGTTCCTTGATGGCGCGGGCGGCGTCGAGGGTGACCTGGTCGTCGGTCGCGTCGCGGTTTTCGATGGAAAGATCGTAGTATTTCAGGTCGATGTCGAGGTAGGGAAGGACGAGCCGTTCGCGGATGTCCTGCCAGATGATTCGGGTCATCTCGTCGCCGTCGAGCTCCACCACGGGGCCCTGGACCTTGATTTTTGCCATGTCGCTCCTAACGTGTTCGTTGCTATGCGGGCAAGTTTACTTGACGTCGAAATGCGTGAGGCGCGGGAGCGGGAAACGGCGCGGCTGGTCCGGGTCTTGCGAGGAGGGCGGGAAGGGCGACGCGGGGCGTTCCCGCGTCGCGAATCAGATGATGAGCGGGGTTGCGGCCCACGGAGCGAAGAAGGCCAGGAGCGCCGCGAGGCCAAGGCAGGTGAAGGCGTCGGCGAGGCGGGAACGGACCTGGGGGATCACGCCTCGCGGCAGGACGAGCTGGGCAATGCCGCCGAGGGCGAGGAAACCGGACAGGGCCCACGTCGCGGCCTGGGCGGAAACGGCGAGGGCAAGGGCGCACACGACGACAATCCACAGGCCGATTGCCCAATATGCCGCCTTTTTCGGTACTCGCACTTCGTTGCTTGGAGCCACGGCCCTAGCCTACCCGCCCAGCCCTGCCTCCCGCGATCCGGGAAGGGAACGTCTCAAAACGGGCCATGTGCGCCGCCGGAGCGAGAATGGGGACAGTCCCCGAACCGATGCCGGCCTGTCCCCTTTCCGATGCCCGACTCTCTCGCCTGCGCAAACGGCCGGGGCGGGGATCGGAACGGCGTGCCGATCCCCGCCCCGGCCAATTCCGGGCACCCTGTCCGAGGCAGCCCCGGAATGCCCGGCATGTCTCCGGGGTCTCAATGGAAAAAGTGGCGGCAGCCGGTGAGGTACATCGTCACTCCCGCTTCCTTCGCCGCAGCGATGACCTCGTCGTCGCGGATGGAGCCGCCGGGCTGGACGACGGCGCGCACGCCCGCCTCGGCGAGCACCATGAAGCCGTCGGCGAAGGGGAAGAAGGCGTCGGAGGCGGCTACCGCGCCGCGCGCGCGTTCCGGCGCGCTTGCCCGGGCGGTTTCGCCGCCTGCATGTGCCGTCGCGGCCTGGGCCCCTCCGGCAGTCTCGACGTCCGATTCGACCGGCGCGCCCAGCGTGTTGGCGCGCTCGACCGCGAGGCGGCATGAATCGACGCGGTTGACCTGCCCCATTCCGACCCCGACCGTCGCGCCGTCCTTTGCCAGCAGGATCGCGTTCGACTTGGCGGAACGGACCGCTCGCCAGGCAAACTCGAGGTCGCGCAGGGTCGCCTCGTCCGCGGCATCGCCGGCCACGAGCCGCCAGCTGGCCGGATTGTCGCCTTCGGCGTCGAGCATGTCGCGCTCCTGGACGAGCATTCCGCCGGAAATCGGCCGGAGTTCCAT
>CACYEE010000257.1 GCA_902773415.1 uncultured Actinomyces sp. | reverse complement strand
TCGGACGGCTCCTTCTCGACCAGAAGCTCGCCGCCGGCGAAGACGTCCCGGCCTCGCTCACGCGCTTCCTCTACGAGCCGCTTCACGCCTTGGCGCAGGCGATTCCCAAGGCGCTCGCGGCCCAGGGCGCCGAGCGGGAACGGCAAAGCGGCTAGGCCGGTACCGGGCTGGACGAGGGGCTAGGCCCACTGAACCCAGCCGATCCCTCTGCGAACGTTTTCCTCGACATGCTCGACGGTGTTGCCGTGGAGCTCCAGGGGCGTAGTCGTTTCCTCGGCAAGCCGGCCGTTGCCAAGAGCCCTCGCAAAGACGTACTCGATTCCCTCAGGAGCTTCGCCCTCGAAAGTGACCCGCACGGTGTATTTCTCCAAGGGCCACTGGAAGTAGCGTTCGGAAGCGCGGTTGATGTCTTCCGAACGGGTGGAATCGTCGGTGAAGGAAACGCGCCACAGGTCGCCCGGTTCGGCGTCGTCGGGCAGGAGGAGACGGCTCGTGATGTTCACCATTCCCGATTCCTTCTCGAAGACCTTCTGGCCGGCGAGCCGCGCGCCCTCGATGCTGTGCAGGAGGAGGCGGTTGGTGGGAATGTCGGTGATGTCGTAGACGACGGGCACATGCAGCGTCGGGTTCGGCGCTGCCGGCACCCGCCCCCAGGTGACGACCACGTTCCTCATGTCTCGAAGATCGGGGGACAGCGTGATGTGGTCCTCGATGGCGACGCGAACGAGCTCGGCCTGCCAGTCGGTCACGCGGTCGGTGTCGCCGAACTTGCGGTCGAAGACCTCGTCGGCTTCGGGAACGCTCATCGACGTGTATGCGTCGCGGTCTTCGCCGGGAACGAAGGCACGCCCGGAGGCGATGTCGAGGGCGAGGGACTGGACGAGCCGCGTCGGTTCGATGCCAAGGAGCTGTTCGATGGCGGAGACGACCTCGCCGGCGGCTTCCGATCGCGGCAGGAAATAGCCCTTGAGCCAGTTGCGCACGGCGTGCTCGGGAACCGTAAATCCGGCTTCGTCGAGTTCGCCGACGAGCGCCTCGGGAGTCTTTCGCGACGCGGTCATGGAGCGGGCAAGTTCGACGGAGAATCGCGAACCGTTGTGTGATGCCATTTTCTGCTCCTCGCTGGACCGGTTTTTGTGATTCAACTCTAGTACAGGAATCGGCGTTGCAAGGAACGGGTTTGCGCGTTGCGGGAACTGATTGCGCCGAGGCGCGCCCGCGAAGATGAAAACAGTGACGAAAGGCCCTGTCGCGTGGCGTGTCGAACCCGCGCGCGATAGAGTTTTTCCACGTGCGGGATGACGACGCATCGGAAAGGAGCGGACATGGGAACGAGCACCCGGTCTGGGTTCGCGACGAAGCTGCGCGACGCCGTCGCGGCGTGCGGGAAAAGCACGCAGCAGATTGTTCGGGAACTGGACGAGGCCGGTTTCACCGTTCCCGAGCGCGCCCTGAAGAACTGGCTCGACGGCTATTTCCTGCCGCGCTCGAAGGAGGCCGGCGAGGTGGTCTTTGCCCTCGAGAAGGTTGTCGGCGTGCCGCAGAGCTCGCTCGTGCAGGCGGTGGCGGTCGACCTGGCGTCGGGCCGGGCCTTCGTTCCGGGAGAGGATGCCCGCGATCTTGCGCCTGTGGCCGCCGAGGTGGTCGACGGCGTCATCGACCGCAAGTTTGCCCGTTCGGACGGCGAAACGGACTGGGCGGCGGAGCTTGTGCGCGTCGCGATCGAGGACGAGATTGTCGTCGCCGCCGACTTCCGCAACCTGACCCACAAGATCGTGACGGTGGCTCGCGTGCCGGCCGTGCCCAATCCGACGCTCAATGCGCCTGTCGTCTACGAGGCGACGGACGTTCCGACCCATCCTCGCCTCATTCACGGCATCGAGGGCGCGCGGCTTGCCGGGCAGAAGGTCTACGAGATGGACGGCGGGCAGGTCAATGTCACAAGCCGGCTCGAACTGCCTGGCGAAGTCAACCCCGGCGAGCTTCACCGCGTCGTTTTCGTTTTCGACCTGGAGCGTTCCCGGGATATCGAGAGGGTTTCCGAGCGTGTTTTTGCCTGGCCGCTTCGGACGTACCGGTGCCGTGTCGTATTCCGGGGCGCGGTTCCGCAGGACATCGAGCATGTCTTTGTCGATTCGGTGGGCGACGGGGAATCGGGCGTCGAAAAGGCGACGAGAATCGAGGCGGTCGACGGCGTTGCCGAAATCGTGCGGCGCGACTGCGGCAAAGGCCTTGGATGGATGCGGTGGACCGTGCCGGGGCGCGAATAGGAACAGCGGTAGTCCGATTCGCGCTTCTTCCCGGTGAAGGGTCCTGTTTCGCGGTACAGTATCGGTAACATCAGCGGTTATGGGGCCGCGAGACCGGAAGGAGCCGGGATGGGCGATGTGGTGTGTTCCGAGTTTGCCCGCGAACTCGATCTTGCTTTCAACGAACGGGGCATGACGGTTGGCCGTGCCGTGCGAGAACTCGACGTGGCAGGATTCGACGTGCCCGCCCGCGCCCTGGAAAACTGGCTGCGAGGGTTTTTCCTCCCGCGTTCGCGGGAGGCGGGGGAGGTCGTCTCCGCCCTCGAAACGATTCTCGGCGTTGAGCCGTGCCTGCTCGTCCAGGCTCTTGCCCTTGACATCGCCTCCGGCAAGTCGTTCGTGCCGGGCGAGGAGATTCGCAGGCTTTCGCCGGCGAGCCCCGATGTCATCGACGGGGTTCTCGACCGGAAATTCGCCGCGTCGGACGCCGAAACGGATTGGGCTGCCGAGGTCATCCGCGAAGCTCTCGACGACGAGATCACGCTCAGCAAGGACCTGTGCGCGATCAGCCATCGCGTGACCACGTGGGGGAGGGTTCCGGCCGCGCCAAATCCGACGCTCAACGCGCCTGTCGTCTACGAGGCGAACGAGGTGCCGACTCACACGCGCCTCATCTACGGCATCGAGGGGGCGCGGCTTGCCGGGCAGAAGGTCTACGAGATGGAGGACGGACTCGTCAACGTGACAAGCCGGCTTGCGTTGCCGGACGACGCCGAGCCGGGCGAACGCTGCCGAGTGGCATTTACCTGCGACTATGCTCGCTCCGACGAGATGAACCGCGCCACCGAACGTTTTTTCGGTTGGCCGCTCCGGCATTATTCGCTCACGGTGCGTTTCCTCGGGAAGATGCCTGAGCGTATCGAATACGTGTTTGCCGAGTCCCTGACCGAAGGCGACGATCCCGTGCTTGGCGAGGAGACGGCGACGGTTCTCGAACCCGTCGACGGCGTTGTCCGCTACCTTCGCGAGAACAACCCCCGGGGAATCGGATACCTCCAGTGGTCCTAGGGGTGTCTCGCAAGGATGCCTAAGCCTGGACGGGGCGGGATTCGGCACGTTGTTCCGATTCTCGCCCCCGTCTGTTTGTGCAGGTGGGAGGGTTAAGGGGAGATTTGGGGACTGTGTTCGGTCGTTTCGCGCCCTCTTGCGGCTTCCTTGCTCCGGTCTCGCGCGGGCAGGATTGCGCGGGCCTTCCGTGCGTCGGAAAGGGGAGTGTCTC
>CACYEE010000256.1 GCA_902773415.1 uncultured Actinomyces sp. | reverse complement strand
GAGGTGTAGAAGCCGGTGCACTCAAGAACGACGTCGACGTCGAGGTCGCCCCAAGGAAGTTTGGAGGCGTCGGCTTCGGAGTAGATCGTAATCTTCTTGCCGTCGACAGTGATCGAATCCTCGCCGGCCTCGACGGTGCCGTTGAAACGACCCTGCGACGAATCGTACTTGAGCAGGTGCGCGAGCATCTTGGGATCGGTCAGATCGTTGATGGCCACGACCTCGTAGCCGTCCGCCACGAACATCTGACGGAACGCGAGCCTACCGATGCGGCCGAAGCCGTTGATGGCAACCTTAACTGCCATGGGATAATCCCCTTTCATCTACATTGATGCTGACGTCCCTATGCTACTTGCAAGCGTGCCTCTGCGCGCGGAATCCCCCCGTTTTCGGGATACAGCGCACAGGTGGGAAGCGTCTCACTCGGGGGCAGGAGAAAAGAGCGCCTCCGGCCTTGCTTGCGTGCAGGGACAGGGGCGCTCCGGTTTCCGGGAATCGTCGTCGCGGCTTGGCTACAGGCCGAGAACCCGAATGTAGTCCTTCATGTAGGCGCCGAGATCGGGCGGGCGGCGCGCAGAAACGAGGTTTGCGTCGACGACGGAGGGTTCGTCCACCCACGTCGCTCCCGCGTTCGTCATGTCGTCGCGAATTCCGGGCGTCGAGGTCACGGTGCGCCCGTCGAGGATTCCGGCGGAAATCAGCACCCAGCCGGCGTGGCAAATCTCGCCGACAACCTTGCCTTCGGCGTTCATGTCGCGCACGATGCCGAGCACTTTCGGGTAGCGTCGCAGCTTGTCGGGGGCCCATCCTCCGGGAACGAGAAGGCCGTCGTAGTCCGCAGGGTCGACGTCGTCCCACGACACGTTCGATTCGCAGGGGGCGCCGTGCTTCCCGTGATGCGTGACGCCCGCCTTTTCGCCGGCGATGTCGACGACGCAGCCTTCCTCGCGCAGGCGGTGGACGGGATACCAGAGCTCGAGGTCCTCGAAGTCCTCGGAGACGAGCTGGAGGATTCGTTTCGCCACGGTTCAGTCCTCCTCTTCCGTTTCCGCCTTGCGCCGGATGTACGACGGGAGGACCTTGAACGCGAGAACTCCGACACCGATGACGATGCCGCCCTTGATTGCGGTGCGCCCGGCACGTTTGAGCATCGGCCATGCGAGAGCGCCGGCGAGGCCCGCTGCGGACTTGTCGAGGCGGACGAGTTCGCCGGCCTTCTCCCGGCGGCCCTCGCCCACCGGGGCCTCCACCGCCGCGCCCGTGCCGAGCAGGTTGCCGGGAGCGCCCCCTGCCTCGGCCTTTTCCTTGCCGTTTCTTCCGAGGAATCCCGTGACGGCCTTGTACACTCCCCAAGCGATCTGGAGGTTGCGGACGAGCCCCATTGCTTGCTCCTTTTGCGTCGGATGTCGGTCAGTTTCCGTTCCTTCGAGGATACTCTCCCTGGTCGGCGTTGCGTCGCGATTCGAGCGGAGGATGCCCGCCCGTTTTCGCGCCGGGAATGCGTGTCGGGCACTCCCGGTACCGCCTTGGAACGCCCGATGGCCGCCGGGGCGGCGCGTGCGTCTAGGCGCGTGCCGTCCAGGCGCGAAGGCCGGCCTCAAGGCGAGCGAGGCCGTCGGCGATTCGTGACGGCTGCGTTGCAAGGTTCATCCTCAGGTAGCCTTCGCCGCCGGTTCCGAAGTCGGTGCCGGCAGACAGGCGCAGCCCGGTTTCGGAGCGAAGGAATCGTGCGAGTTCTCGGGAGGTTGCCGGCAATGTGACAGCGGGGTCAGAGCCCGCCAGCGCGGCACCAAGGGCGGAGCGCCCGGACGAACAGGCCTGGCCGCGGCACGATCGAGGAAGCTCCGCAAGGCCAAGCACGCTGCGGCAGTCGATCCAGGCCAGATACGTCGCTCCGGAGCGCACGACGCGAAGCCCGAGCCCCCAGCTTTCGATGGCAGCCTCGACACGGGCCCGATTCTCCCACAGCGCCTTGCGCAGCGCGTCGAGCCACGCTTCCCCGTCCCGGTAGGCCGCCATCGTCGCCTCGACGGCAAAGACGTTCGGCTCGGCCGTCTCGCTCGTATTGAGTTCCCGTTCGATGCGATGCGCGAGGAACGGGTTCGCGGAGAACACGTATGCGCCTTGCAGCCCGGCAAGGTTGAAGGCCTTGGAGGCCGAGCCCGCGGTGATTCCGACGCGGGCGCACGCCGGGGAAGCCGCCATGAAAGGCGTGTGGCGCACGCCGGGGGCCACGATGTCGCAGTGGATTTCGTCGGACACGACGGCGACGTGATGCTTTTCGGCCAGCTCGCCGAGCCGGGCCAGTTCTTCGCCGCTCCAGATGGTTCCGGCGGGGTTGTGCGGGTTGCACAGGAGCATGAGGGAGGTCTGCGGGTCGGCAATCTTGGATTCGAGGTCCTCCCAGTCGAAGCCGAAGAGCGGCGCGCCGTCGGGGCCGCGCGTTTGACGAAGCGGGCTTTCGAGGATCGTGCGGCCCGAGTTTCGGATCGAGTTGTAGAAGATTCCGTAGACGGGAGGGGTGACGAGCACGTTTTCGTAGACGTTTGCGAGCGCGCGTACGGCGCAGGACAGCACGGGCACGACGCCGGTGGCAAAGACCACGGTTTCGGGGGCGACCTCGAGTCCGTGGCGGCGCGCCCACCAGTCGGCGACCGTCTGCCCGAAGCCGGCGGGAATGTCGGCGTATCCGAAGATGCCGTGCGCGGCGCGCGCCTCGACCGCCTGGCGGACCGCCGGGCAGGCCTCGAAGTCCATGTCGGCAACCCACATGGGAAGCTCGCCTGCGGCAACGTTCCATTTCATCGAATTCGTGCCGCGACGTTCGGTCTCCCGCACGAAATCGAAGCCTTCCGTTGCCATGCCGACGTTCATCGCATACCCTTCCCCGCGCTCTTCGGCGTCGTTCCGCCTGCCTTCGACGGCTCCGTGCCGCCCGTTTCGATGCGCACGCCCGCCGGGTCGACGCTGTCGTCGTCGAAGATGACGTCGCCAATTTCCCGCGCGCGAATCGTCCCGGAAACAGGGTTCTTCACCGAATCGATGCGACTGGCGACGTCGGCGTCGATTCCCGTGCAGTATTCGAAGGCGAGGTTCGTGTTGAGGATCCGGCAGTTCTTCAGCGCGAGGCCGTCGATGTAGCACAGGCCCTGGAGGGATTCGATGGTGCAGTTCTCGAACGCGAGGCCCCGCGAGTTCCAGCCGAGGTATTCGCCGGAGATGAAGGAGTTGCGCACGGTCACGTTTTCGCTGTTCCAGAAGGCGTCCTTGGACAGGAGCCGGGAGTCTTCGACGATCGCGTCCCGCACGCCGTCGAAGGAGTAGTTTCCGATAAGGTCGAGGCCGCGGACGTAAAGGTTCGAGGATCCCATCGCGACGTAGTCGCCGCGAATCGAGACGGTGTCGAGGGCGACGCCGGAGCAGTTCCAGAGGGTTTCGGCGGCGTTCGGGAAGGAGGTGCGGGCGATGCGCACGTTCGTGCAGCGACGCAGGCCTTTCGGCGCCTCGTAGGAGCAGTCTTCGAGGCTGACATTGCTCGCGTACCAGATGCCGGCGCGGGCCATTTCGGCGAAGGCCGTGGTGCGCACGGCAACGTCGCGGCAATACCACAACGGGTACTTCCAGCGGAAGATCGACGCGGAAATCTCGAGGTCCCTCGATTCCTTGAGCGGGGATTCGCCGTCGTTGAAGACGCAGCCGTCGATTCGCGCGCCGGCCGTCTTGAACAGGGCGCGTTCGCCCGTGAACACCTGTTCGCCGATATCCCGCATCCGTTTCTCGGCCATTCCGTCCTCCTGTCCGGCCCTGCGCCGCTCGGGCCTCGCCATGCTCGCGTTCTATCATGCTCGCACCTGCGGCATGCTTCAAGGCGAATCGCGTGCCACGTCCCGCACGCGCCTCGCAGCGGCGACGGGCGAAACGTACGGAAAGAAAACGCCCCGGAAAGCGGCCCGACCCCGTGCTCTGCGCATGGCCCTGCCGCACGGCATTCTCGAAACCGGCGCTTCCATCTACGATTTCGGCAGCGAAAG
>CACYEE010000255.1 GCA_902773415.1 uncultured Actinomyces sp. | reverse complement strand
GCGAGGCGTACGTGTACCGGTCGGACGCCCGGCGCGAATCCTTCGCGCTGCGGGCCAGGGTCCCGGTCGAGGTGCTCACCGACGCCCGCGAGATCTCCATGCCGCGGCTATTGGCGTCCGAGGTGGCGGCCGTGTCCCGCGACGGCCGCACGCGCCTTCCCGTGGGCTACGTGCGCCGCCACACGGCCCCCACGGGCCTCGTGTCGGTGTCGAAGAAACGGGCGACCCTGCGGGACATGGGCATTCCCCGCGCCCGCCTGGAAAAGGAGGTCGTGCGCAGGCTTCGCCACGATCTGCGCAAGACGAAATCGTCGGAGCTGCATGTCGACATCTCTCCCGATTCGGCCTTCGACTTCGCCGAACCGTCATACCCGGCGGACTTCGATCCGGACTTCGCATCGTTCCTCGCGAACGACCTCGTACCGCCCCTCAACCTGAATCCGGGCCCCTAGCGGCGCCGCGCCGGCCCTCCAGGCCCTTGATCCGAAGGAGGATTCGGCGACGCCAGACGGACGTTTTGCGCGAGGGCCCCGCCCGGGCTTCCCTTCACGATGTCCATAGTCGCGGTCTCTTCTTCGGGTTCGCCGGTCATCAGTCCCAACGTCTCGAACGATTCGAGAAATCGGGTTTCAAGCCGATCTAAATCAATGAGCGGATCGGTATTTGTTGCGGCCATGTAGTCGAAGTGCTCGAAGTCCCTGTACTCGAACGCATGCAGGAGCGCGTTTTTGGCGCTTTCGCCGAGCTCGCCATAATGTTCGGTACACATCCACGTGACGTCATAGAGATCTCTGATTTTGTCACGGGACTGGTATGCGGAGCATTTCTGCATGCACAATTCGTCGAGCGAGTAGACCTTTGTTTCGTCAACGATTCGGGTCGTCCCGTCCGGAATCTCTCTTCTCCGCAAGGACGCCTCGATCTTCACGGCAAAGGCGCCATCGCCGTAGTGAACGAAGATGCGCTTGACGGTTGGAGTGTCCTTGCCGATGCGCCAGGCGAGTCCATGTTGGCCGGCCCATCGCGAAACCGTCCTGAACAATCGGTCTGACCGGGAAAGACGAGCCGGGCCGTCGAGGTCGATGTCTTCGGAGAATCGGTCGAGACCGTAGCAGCGCATCAGGGCTGTTCCGCCCTTAAGGACGAACGGCCGGCCCTCAATGCCATTGATTTCGTCGATGAGCGCAAACATGATTCGCCGGTGTTCGTCCCTGTCGAAGCTGTTCGTCATTGCTTGTTATCCTTTGCTGCCAGCGCCTGGAGCCAGGCTGTTCCATATTCGCGGCCCATCAGCCGCATGATGCGACTCCAATGCCGCGAGTCTTCGAGCATGGCGGCATGTTCGAGCAACACCGGCGTCAAGGCTTCGTTGCCGATATAGTTCTCCCGCATGCCTTGAGCATCACCCACAAGGCCTTGTTCAAGCATGTCCAGGCACGCGCGCACATGGCTCGCCACGTTCCATTCGTATGTCATGCCGGCAATCGTGTAAGTGCGTTGTTCGATCCCCCAGTCCCCGAAGCGCGAATCGTCCGATTCCCGCAGCGGCACATTCGCCCAATCGTATGCCGGACCGTGCCAATCGCATGCGGTCGGGTCGCCGGGTTCCCGCAGGGCAACAGCATGCAAGCCGGTCACGTACCGCATGTTTATCGCCTCCCGTCGCTTCCGCTCAACGCCTCGAAGTCACGACTCGTCACATCCATTGTAGGCAGGGGTGTCACGCATGGCGGCCTTCTCCCTTTGACGTTATTTGCGAGACCTGCGCCTCTCGTTGCCGCCAGGCGTTTCGGTGGCGACGTTGTTCCGAACGTGCGTGCCGGGCCTGCCGCTGCGGGCAGGCCCGGCACTTCTCTTTTCCCCAAGTCAGTACCAGTGCCCCCAGGCGCCCTGGTTGGGCGGGTCCTGCCAGTGCGCCCACGCCTTGCAGGGCGTCTGGTAACGGGCGAGCACGCAGGTGTCGGGTACTTCGGGGTAGCTCAGCCGTCGCGCCTTTCGCGTGCGAGGCGTGTCCGGACGTCGCGGGACTCTTCGGCGATTTCTTCCGGCGACGGGTTGTTTTTGTCGTTTCGGTCCTCGATTCGCATGGCGAGCAGTTCTTCGAGCGTGGCGTCTCGTCGTGTCTTTTCTCGGGTCTTGCAGGCGTCGAGGTCGGCGAGGGAAATTCGACGGCGGGTGCCGATGCGGATGCAGTCGAGCTTGCCGGTATCGCAGAGCTTGGCGACGGGGGACGCCGAGGATGCTTGCGGCCTCGTTTGTTGCCAGGAGCCGCGGTTTGGCGGGCAGGGGGCGCTGCCGGACCGTTTCGACGGGTGCGCGGCATTGGTCGCGGTCGAGCCGGATCGTCACGGTGTGTGCGCGTGGCGGCGCGTGCGTTGTTTCGTCGTGCTCGCCGGGATGGGGCCTTGGGCGTGGATGCCATCAGCCTGCTCTCTTTCGTTTGTTTCGGTTGTTTGTTAGTCTCGTTGCAG
>CACYEE010000254.1 GCA_902773415.1 uncultured Actinomyces sp. | reverse complement strand
GGGCGTGACTTTTTTCGTCGCACACGCCGTTTTTCCCTTGACTTCCGCCGAAAACATATCTATAATTAGGCATGTCACGGCCCGGAAGGCCGCGCACCGGCCGGCGGCGCCCGCCGCGGCCGCCGCAAAGGAAAGGCACAAACCACATGAAGGCAAGCAACGAGAACCTGGCGAGGCACCGGGCCGCCGCCAGCCGCCTGCGGCAGCTCCTCTCGGGGCGGCTCCTCGAGGGGTCGCTCTACGAGGTCGCCTCGGGCGGCACCACGCTCCACAGGCTCACCGACAAGTCGGGGGGCCGGTGGCGCTCCCTCCACATCCCCAAGGCCAACGTCGAGGAGGTCCGCGAGTGGACCCGCAACTGGAAGGAGGCCAAGGCCCTTCTCAAGGAGATATCGGAATGCGCAAGGGATTGCCTGCGGGAGCAAAGCCCGCGAAGCTGCGCGGGGCGGAAGGCCGCCGCGCCGCAAAGCCGGACGCCACGCGGGCCCTCGGCGACCTGACGGCGTTCCTGCGCCACGCCATGCGCGGGCTGCGCGGCACGATCGGCGAGGCCTTCGGGGCGATCCCCGGCCGCCACGAGGAGCGCTGCACGTACTCCCCCGCGACGCTCTGCATGGCGCTCCTGGGCGTGTTCCTGCTGCGCGAGGGGTCGGTCTGCTCGGCCGACGCGGACCGCAACTGCGGCTCCTACGCCCGGTGGCTGCGGGCCGTCCTGGGAAAGCCCCCGGACGACGCCGGGGCGCCGTGCGGCGAGCTGCTGCGCCACTGGTTCAACCGGGCGGACCCGCAGCTCGTCGGCGCCCTCCTGCCCGCCGCGCTCAACCTGCTGCTGCTGCGCGGCAAGCGGCTCGACCTGTGGCGCTGCAACGGCTGCGTGCTCGTGGCCATCGACGGGACGGACCGCGAGAAGTGCCGCAAGGGCACCTCGCAGAACGGCGGCGGCCGGCGCGTGGCGCTCGTCGCCTCCGTCGTCGCGCCGCAGGGCAAGTTCCCCGTCATGTCCGAGGAAATGGACCGGTACGACTGGAAGCGCGACAAGGCCGACTGCGAGCTGAAGGCCCTCCAGCGGCTCGCCCCGCGCCTGAAGGCGGCCTTCCCGCGGCTGGCCATCTGCCTCGTAGGCGACGCCCTGTACGCCTGCGAGGGCATGTTCGCGCTGTGCGGCGAAAACGGCTGGCACTTCATCGCCACCTTCAAGCGGGGCCGCTCGCCGGCGGTGAGCCGCGAGACGGACGCGCTGCTGGGGCTCTCGCCGGGAAACCGCGGCCCCTACATGCCGGAGGGCTGGGCGGCGCGCCGCCGCATCCGCGACGGCGCGCCGGTCGAAACCGACGGCGAGGTGGCCTGGGCCGGGGAGGTGGACTTCACCCAGCCGAAGGGCCCGAGGCGCCTGCTGACGGTCGTCGAGTGCCGCGAGGTCTCGCCGATGCCCTACCACGGCCGCTTCGTGACGGACTTCGGGTGCGGCGGCGCCGCCGAGGCGTCGGCGCTGGCCACGGCGGGGCGGCTGCGCTGGGGGATCGAGTCGCAGAACAACGTGCAGAAGCACAACGGCTACGGGCTCGGCCACGCATTCGCGAACAAGTCCAACGCCTTGAAGAACTTCTTCCAGTTCATGCTCCTGGCGACGCTGCTGTGGGAGGTGTTCTACAAGTTCGGGCTGCGGTACTGGCAGCCCGGCTGCGGCAAAGTGTCCCAGAGCAAGTGGGTGCAGCTGATCTGGGCGCTGCTGGTGAGCGACGCGGGCTGCCCGTGGGAGGGACTTGACGGGGGACACAACCTGAAAAGAGCCTAGACGACATGGGTAAGGGGAACCATGCCCTGACGACGCCTCCGGGCGCCGGCGTGCCCGCTCACCCTCGAAAAGGGGGCTCGTCGGCGGCCACGGAGGCTGCGGCGACCCGGTTCGGCCCGGACCGACGCAGCCGGAGCCGCGCCGGGGCTGGTGCTTTGGAATCCGTGCTTATCCAACTTTTAGGTTGCAAGACGAACGGGGAAGGTGTAGTATTCGGTGCGTCCGTTTGACAGGATCAGATGGAGACAAGCTGGGCAACGGGTGTTGCACGGGCTAGTGTGAATTGAAGAGAAAAGGAGTTTAG
>CACYEE010000253.1 GCA_902773415.1 uncultured Actinomyces sp. | reverse complement strand
GCCGCCCCTCGATCGACCCCCATCTCCCGATTGGGGCCCGTCCCCAATCGGGAGGACACTCCGGCGCACGGTTACGCTCCGCCCAAGAAAGCCTCGAAAGGCCGCATCCGCCGCCCAGATGAAAAGAGGGGACAGACCAGGCGAGATCCAAAGACCGTCCCCCAATGCGACACCAGCCTGTCCCCTTTGCGGCACGCGCCCGCGTCGCCCCTCGCCCGCATCGCAAGGCCCTGTCCCCTTTTCGACACCCACAAGACGGCCCCGTGGCGTTGGAATCGGTTGGCGTATCAAAGGGGTCTGACCCCATTGACACGCTTCGGTCCCCGTCCTGCGCGCCCGTCGCCCCCCCCCGCAAACGACAGGCGCGCATTGCAACGCCACGGAAAATCGGGCGCCCAAGGTAACATCGGCATTGCACACTGCCGGACAGAAGCCGGACACGCCCCACGAAACCGGAAGAAGGGAGGAACCCATGCGTCCGTTCATCCACGGATACGACCTTCACGCCACCGTCGACCTCCGAGGCCGAACCAGCCGCGGGGCCGTCAGCCGCAACGCGCGCCAACACCTCAACAAGGCCCTCCGGGTTCTCTCCGGCAACGACTTCCGGGCCGTCGTCTGGCCCGGATACGCCGCCTACCCCGCGTACCTGCGCATTTCCGTCATCGACTCCGTGCGCCTGCCCTCGTCGATGGGCACGACCGGCTGGCTGCTCAACCCGCCCGAATCCTCCGAATTCCTGCGCCTCGACGACCTTTCCTGGGCGAACCTTCCCGTCATGATCTGGAGCGACTCTGCCGACTTCTGCCTCACGCAAACGCCCTATTCAAACGAACTGTGCCTCTCCGCCGACCAGCACGTCGCCCTCCAGCTCACCGACGCAGGCTACTGGATCAGCCTCGCGCGCCCGACAGCCGAAGACCTCGCGAACAGCAACATGCTGCTCGACATCATGCAGCACGACTAGGCGACACCCCACGCGGCCATCGCGCACGGGTGCCCAGCCCTATCCGCGCCGCTCGACAATCCATCGCGCCACCTGCTCCGTCGCCTGCGGAAGAATCACCCACTCGGCCTCCTCCATGACGCGACGCTGGAGCAGCGCAGGCGTATCGCGCTCGACCACCTCCACCGCCTTCTGCGCGATGATCTCGCCGCCGTCGGGAATCTCGTTGACGAAATGCACCGTCGCTCCCGTCACCTTCACCCCGTACGCGAGAGCCGCCTCATGCACCCTGAGCCCGTACATTCCCTTGCCGCAGAAGGACGGGATGAGCGAGGGATGGACGTTGATGATCCGCCCCGCAAAACGGTCGGTGAATCGCCGCGAGAGAATCTGAAGGAAACCGGCGAGCACAATCAGGTCGATGCCCTTGCGTTCGAGAAGATCGACGATGGCCGCTTCCTGCTCCGCAACGCTCGGATAGTCCGCGCGCGCAATCGTCGTCGCCGTGATTCCGTGGCTGAGGGCGCGCTGAAGGGCCACCGCCCCGTGCCTGTTCGACACCACCAGTTCGATGCTTCCGTGGGGAATCTCCCCGCGGGCGCTTGCGTCGACGAGGGCCTGAAGGTTCGTTCCGCCGCCGGAGACGAGCACGGCAATACGGGCGGCGTCGCTCATTCGAGAACCACCCCTTCCTCGCCCTCCTCGACCACGCCGATCGGGTAGGCCTCGCACTTTTCGCCGGCAAGCGCGTCAAGCACGGCGTCGGCCGCTTCGGGGGCGACGGCGAGAATCATTCCGACCCCCATGTTGAACGTGGAGAACATGTCGCGTTCGCAGATTTCGCCGCGCTCGGCGATGACACGGAACACCGGGGGAATCCGCAGGGAGCTCAGGTCGATTCGCGCGGACAGGCCTTCGCGCATCATGCGGGGGACGTTTTCGTAGAAACCGCCGCCGGTGATGTGCGCGATTGCATGCACTCCGCCGACCTTCCCGGTGCCGCCTGTTCCCGCAACGCCGCCTGCTTCCCCGATGCCGGCGGCCGCCCCGATTCCGGCCACGGCTTCGATGGCGGCAAGAACGGGCCTGACGTAGACGCGGGTGGGTTCGAGAAGGGCTTCGCCCAGGGGCCTGCCAAGTTCGGGGAGGACTTCGGACAGGTCGGCGTTTTCCACGTCGAAGACCTTGCGGACGAGGGAAAAACCGTTGGAGTGGATTCCCGAGCTCGCGAGCGCGACGAGGATGTCGCCGGGGGCAAGGGCGGAGCCGTCCACGATCTTTTCGCGGTCGACGAGGCCGACGGCGAATCCTGCGAGGTCGTAGTCTTCGGGGGCCATCGTGCCGGGATGTTCGGCGGTTTCCCCGCCGACGAGCGCGGCACCGGCCTGCACGCAGCCTTCGGCGACGCCGGCGACGAGCTGTTCGACCGTGTCCGGGTCGTTCTTGCCGATGGCGATATAGTCGAGGAAGAAAAGGGGCCGGGCGCCGGAGCAGACGATGTCGTTGACGCACATGGCCACGCAGTCGATGCCGACCGTGCGATGAATCCCGAGGATCTGCGCGAGGCGCTGCTTGGTGCCCACTCCGTCTGTTCCCGAGACGAGCACGGGGTCGGCCAGGCCGGCGAGTTCGGGGCGAAAGAGGCCTCCGAATCCGCCGATTCCCGAGAGCACGCCGGCGGTCGCCGTGCGTTCGACGTGGGCGCGCATGCGGCGCACGCCTTCGTAGCCGGCCTCGATGTCGACGCCGGCGGCGGCGTAGGCGGATGTCGCTTTCATGGTCTCCTCTCCCGTATCAAAGGTGCCTGACACCATTGATACGCACGGCCCTACCTTCCCGTCCAATGATACGTACACACGCTGTCCGGGCCCAGGCCAAGCGCCTCGTGGAACCCGTCGAGCGTCTGGAAATCGAGCGAATCGAAGCGGAACTCCCGCGCAATCGCCTCGCACATCGCCTGGCCGCGCCCGGTCCGCGTATCCGAATACTCCGCAAGATGCGCGAATCCCGCGTCGCCCTCGAGAGCATGGATCGTGCGCCGCGCAATCAGCTCCATGTCGTCCACGGAACGCGAAAAATTGATGTTCGGATCCGAATGGAGCATCGGGGGCGACGCCGAACGCATGTGAATCTCCTTCGCGCCGGCCTCCCGGAGGTAGTCCACGGTTTCCTTGAGCTGGGTCCCGCGCACGATCGAATCGTCCACGAGAAGAATCCTCTTGCCGTCGATAAGCTCGGGCACCGGCACCTGCTTCATCGCCGCGACCTGCGAACGCATGTCCTGGCTGGGCGGCATGAAGGAGCGCAGCCAGGTGGGCGTGTACTTGATGAACGGCCTGGCAAACGGCTTGCGCGCCTCGTTGGCGAAGCCGATGGCATGCGGGATTCCCGAGTCGGGCATCCCGGCCACATAGTCGACGTCGGGCAGGATTCCGCGTTCGATCTCGCTGCGGGCCATGACCTCGCCGTTGCGGTAGCGGAAGGCCTCGACGTTGATCCCCTCGTAGGAGGAGTTCGGATAGCCGTAGTACATCCAAAGGAAAGAGCAGATGGCGAGCCTGTCGCCGGGCGGGGCGAGCTGGCGCCAGCCGTCGGCCGAAACCTGCGCGATTTCTCCGGGGCCGAGATTCTTGCATTCGACATAGCCGAGCTTGTTGCCGGCAAAGGACTCGAAGGTCACGCAGTAGCCGTCGCGGTTCTCCGCAACGATCATCGGCAGGTGGCCCATTCGGTCGCGCGCGGCCACAAGCTCTCCGGATTCGGTCAGGATCAGAATCGACATCGCCCCGTCGATTTCCTCGTGGGCGTGGCGGATTCCCTCGACAAAAGTGCCGCCTTCGTTGATCAGCGCGGCCACAAGCTCCGTCTGGTTCACCTCCCCGCTTCCGTGGACCATGAACTGGCGGCCGCCCCCGGAAAAGTAGCGGGCCACGAGTTCGTCGGCATTGTTGATTGCGCCAATGGTCGCAAGCGCGTAGATTCCAAGATGGGAACGCACGAGAAGCGGCTGGGGATTTCCGTCGGAAATGCAGCCGATTCCCGCGTTTCCGGCAAAGCCCGCGATGTCGTCCTGGAATTTCGCCCTAAACGGCGTGGTGGATATTTCGTGGATTTCACGCTGGAAACTGCCGTCGGCGGCGCGAATCGCCATTCCGGCCATCCGCGTGCCAAGGTGGGAGTGGTAGTCGGTGCCGAAGAAGATGTCCATGACGACGTCGCGCTTCGACACCGCGCCGAAGTAGCCGCCCATCAGGCGAAGAACATCTCGGCAAGGTCGAGCGGCTCAACGTATTCGCCATCCTTGTACACGCGCATGTTGCCCGAGGCGATCTCGTCGATGAGCATGACGTTGCCGTCGGCGTCGTAGCCGAACTCGAACTTGATGTCGTACAGTTCAAGGCCGCGCTTGGCCATTTCCTCGGCGACGATGGCCGTGCATTCCCGCGTCATGCGCTTGAGGTCGTCGTACTGGGCGTCGGTCATGATTCCGAGGGCGACGAGCGCGTCCTTCGTGATG
>CACYEE010000252.1 GCA_902773415.1 uncultured Actinomyces sp. | reverse complement strand
GTTCTGGAGATTCCTCCCGTTTGGGGACAGTCCCCAAACGGGAGGAATCTCCAGAACGGGGACAGGCCCAGTTCGACACGAGGCGGCACCGGGGCGGCCATTGCGTCCGCACGGGCGATGGGGGAGACTAGGGGCGTGGATATCGCAGACCTGAACCAAGACACAACGACACTTCTGGTTGTCGCCTGCGTGCTCGCGGCGCTCGGCGCCATCCTTGCCGTCGTCGCAAAGACGCGCCGCCGCTCGAAGGCGATTGCCTGGGAAGGCGACACGCCCCGCATCGAAGGCGAAGGAACCCGAGACGAAACCGCCGAGAGCGGCGACGCCGAGGCCGACGAGCTCTCCGTTGTCGCCATCGAATCGCCCGAACCGGTTCCCTCGCGCATGCAGCGTCTGCGCGCCCGGCTCGCCGGTTCCGGCACCGTCGGCAAGGCCATTCTTTCGATCCTTTCGCGCGGCGACCTTTCCGACGCCGACTGGGAAGAACTGGAGGACACTCTTCTCATGGCCGACGTCGGCCTCGGCCCGACCACCGAAATCATGGACGCCCTGCGCACCCGGGTCAAGGTCGAGAACACCGCCGACCCCGCCCGCGTCAAGGAAATCCTGCGCGGCGAGCTCGTCAGGCTCGTCGACCCGTCGATGGACCGCGAACTCCATCTGGAAGCCCGCGAAGGAAAGTCCGGCAACCCCGAACCGGCGACGCTTCTCATGGTCGGCGTCAACGGAACCGGCAAGACGACGACGGTCGGCAAGCTTGCGCGCGTTCTCGTCGCCGAGGGCCAGACCGTCCTGCTTGGCGCGGCCGACACCTTCCGCGCCGCCGCCGCAGACCAGCTCGCCACCTGGGGCGAGCGGGTCGGGGTCGACGTGGTCCGCTCAGACAGGGAAGGGGCCGACCCGGCCTCCGTCGCCTTCGAGGCCGTCGCCGAAGGCCGCAGGCGCGGCGTCGGCGTCGTTCTCGTCGACACCGCCGGGCGCTTGCAGAACAAGGCGGGCCTCATGGACGAACTTGGCAAGATCAAGCGCGTCATGGAAAAGGAAGCGCCCGTGTCCGAGGTGCTTCTCGTTCTCGACGCGACCACGGGCCAGAACGGCCTGCGCCAAGCCCAGGTGTTTTCCGAGGTCACAGGCCTGACCGGCATCGTTCTCACCAAGCTTGACGGCACCGCGAAGGGCGGAATCGTCATCCAGGTCCAGCGCGAGCTTGGCGTGCCCGTCAAGCTCGTCGGACTGGGCGAAGGCGCCGACGACCTTGCCCCCTTCGACGCCGAAGGCTTCATCGACGCGCTTCTTTCCTGATTCTTCCGCAAAAGGAGCTGCTTATCTGTATTGTGCAGGTCAGAAGGTTGAATGTCGGGAAAGGGGACGGGCTAATGTCGCATTGGGAACAGTCCCCAATGCGACACCCCACGGTGGCCGGGTCCTTGTGAGGCAGCCCCGTGAGAAGGAACGACACGACCGAACACTGTCCCCAAATCTCGCCTTGGCCTTTTCCACGCCGTCAAATTCGCCTCGGTGCGCCGATGGCGTAGACTGGGCGCAGCTTTGCGCGAACCGCGCAGTACCCAGACCGTCAAGCGAAAGGCAGCATCGTGTTCGAATCGCTCTCCGACCGCATTGCCGGCTCGTTCAGGAATCTCCGCTCCAAGGGCGTCCTGACCGAGGCCGACGTCGACAAGACCATCTCCGAGATTCGCCGGGCCCTTCTCGATGCCGACGTCGCACTTCCCGTCGTCCGCTCCTTTACGGCCTCGGTCCGCGAGAAGGCGACCGGGGCCATCGCCCGCCGCGGCCTCAACCCCTCCCAGCAGGTCGTCAAGATCGTCAACGACGAGCTTGTCGAGATTCTTGGAGGAGCGCACCGCGGCCTGAACTTCTCGAAAAAGCCGCCGACCGTCATCCTCCTCGCCGGCCTGCAAGGCGCAGGCAAGACGACCCTTGCCGGCAAGCTCGGCAAGTGGCTGTCGGGCCAGGGCCGCAAGCCGCTTCTCGTCGCCTCCGACCTTCAACGTCCCAACGCCGTCAACCAGCTTCAGATTGTCGGACAAGGCGCCGGGGTGCAAGTCTGGGCGCCCGAGCCCGGCAACGGCATCGGCGACCCGGTCGAGGTTGCGCGATCGGGCGTCGCTTACGCGCGCATGAACAAGTTTGACGTCGTCGTCGTCGACACCGCCGGCCGCCTCGGCATCGACGAGGAGATGATGCAGCAGGCAATCGACATCCGCGACGCCGTCGAACCCGACGAAATCCTCTTCGTCATCGACGCGATGATCGGCCAGGACGCCGTCGCCACCTCGACCGCCTTCCGCGACGGCGTCGGCTTCACCGGCGTCGTGCTCTCCAAGCTCGACGGCGACACGCGCGGCGGCGCGGCTCTCTCCGTGCGCGGCGTCACCGGCGTTCCGATCCTCTTCGCCTCCACCGGCGAGAAGCTCGACGACTTCGAGGCCTTCCACGCCGACCGCATGGCCTCGCGAATCCTCGACATGGGCGACATCCTCACCCTCATCGAGCAGGCCGAACGCACGTGGGACGAGCAGGAGCAGGCCGAGCTCGCCGGCAAGATGGCCGGCGGCGACTTCACCCTCGACGACTTCCTCACACAGCTCAACCAGCTTCGCAAGATGGGCTCGATGAAGAAGATCATGGGCATGCTGCCCGGCATGGGGCAGTACCGCGAAGCCCTCGACGCTTTCGACGAAAAGTCCGTGAATCGTGTCGAGGCGATCATCCGGTCGATGACGCCGGCCGAACGCCGCGATCCGAAGATCCTCAACGGTTCGCGCCGCCTGCGCATCGCCAACGGTTCGGGCACGAGCGTCCAGGAAGTCAACCAGCTCATGGAACGCTTCGAGGCCGCGCGCAAGATGATGGTCCAGATGAGCCGCGGCGGCGGTCTCGGCCCCGGGATGGGAGGCATGGGCGGCGGCTCGCGCAAGACCAGACGCAAGCAGCAGAAGAAGAAGTCCGGAAGCAAGAAGGGCCGCTCGGGCAATCCCGCCAAGCGTGCGCGCCAGCAGGCCGAGGCTGCGGCCCGGCGCAACCGCGAGCAGTCGGTTGCGCCCGGATCGGCTTTCGGTCCCGGAACCTCCTTCGGGGGCGGAGCCCCGGGCGGCGGGGCAGGCGCTGGCGGTGTCGATATCGACGAGCTCAAGCGTTTCCTCAAGTGAGGGAAGGTTCCATGGAGACTTTCTGGAACGACGCGGGGCGGCGCGGGACGGCCAGGGGCGACACGGGACGGCCCGACGGAGGACGGGACGCTGGAGACATTCCGGCTGGCGAGAGTGCGAGGCGGACCCGCGAAGCGTCCCGCGCTCCCGCGGGCCTGGCGAAGTATGCCTGGCTGTCCGTGGCTGCGGCGCTCGCGACCATTGCCCTGAAGGTCGGCGCGTACTTCATGACGGGTTCGGTGGGCCTGCTGTCGGACGCCGCGGAATCGCTTGTCAATCTCGTGGCGGCTCTCGTGGCCGTCGTCGTGCTGCGCCAGGTGCGCCGACCGGACGATTCGCGCTTCTCCTTCGGGCGTACGAAGGCCGAGTATTTCTCTTCCGGCCTTGAGGGCGGCATGATTCTCGTCGCCGCCCTCGTCATCGTCATCGAAGCGGCAACGCGCCTCATGCGTCCGGTCGAGGTGACGAACATCGGGCCGGGCCTTGCGGTTTCGGCGGTCGCGGCCGTTCTCAACGCCACCGTGGGCCTGACGCTCGTGCGCGCCGGGCGCCGTTTCCGTTCGCCCACCCTCAAGGCCGACGGAACGCACCTGCTGACCGACGTCGCCACCTCCATCGGCGTCATCGTCGGCGTCGGCCTTGTGGCGGGGACCGGCTGGACGAAGCTCGATCCGATCGTTGCGCTGGTCGTGGCGGTCAACATCGTGCCTGCGGGCGTCCGTCTCGTGCGCCAGGCGCTGCTCGGGCTGATGGATGCCGCCATGCCCGAGGCGGACATCGAACGGATCAGGGGCGTTCTGGCCGGATTCACGAAGGCCGAGGAAGTGCGGTTCCATGGCTTGCAGACCCGCGTCTCCGGTTCGCGTTCCTTCGTCAACCTCGACGTGCTCGTGCCCGGAGGCTGGACGGTGAGCCGCGGGCATGCCTGCGCCGAGCGAATCTCGGCGGCCCTGCGCAAGGAGGTCGAGGGGCTGCGCGTATTCGTCCACGTCGAGCCGATCGAGGATCCGTTGTCCTACGACGACATTCCCGCCGGTTCCGTTCCGCTGGCAGGCATCGAGGCGACGGCTCCGCCCCGCTCGCCGGAGGTCGAAGGCTAGATGCGCGCGCACTGCCCCGGATGGCAAAGTGGCGCAGGAAACAGGCGACGAGACACGTCGAAGGCAACGGTTCTGGCACAATTGACGGTTGTACTCGGGTGCTGCGGTCCCTCTCAACCGTGCAGGCCCCTGTCCAAGGATGGCGGCGAGGGCATGTCCCCACAGTCCGACCCGGTGTCCGCCCCAAGTGAGAAATAGGAGACAGCCACGTGGCAGTCAAGATTCGCCTGAAGCGCATGGGCAAGATGCGCTCGCCGTTCTACCGTGTCGTCGTTGTCGATTCGCGCAAGAAGCGCGACGGCAAGGTCATCGAGGAGATCGGCAAGTACGATCCCATGCAGAATCCGTCGCTGATCGACATCGATTCCGAGCGTGCGCAGTACTGGCTCTCGGTTGGCGCCCAGCCCACCGAGCCCGTGCTCGCCCAGCTCAAGATCACCGGCGACTGGCAGAAGTTCAAGGGCCTCGACGGTGCCGAGGGCACCCTTGAGGTCAGAAAGACGGTCGACGCGGAGGAGGCCCGCAAGGTTGCCGCCGAGGCCGTCCAGAACGAAGCCGAGAAGCGTCGCGCCGAGGCTGCCGAGGCCAAGGCCAGGGCTGAAGCCGAGGCAAAAGCCGACGCCGAATCGGCAGAGGCCGAGGAAGCCGGAGAGGACGCCTGATGCTGGCTGAAGCCCTCGAGCATCTGGTCCGCGGAATCGTCGACAATCCTGACGACGTCGAGGTCTCCAGCCGCAATACGCGGCGCGGCGAACTCCTTGAGATTCGCGTCAACCCGGACGATCTCGGTCGTGTCATCGGCCGCAACGGCCGGACCGCACGCGCCTTGCGCAAGGTCATGGGCGCGCTTTCGCGCCGTGGCGCGGTTCGCGTCGACGTTATCGAGACCGACTAGCGCCGATCCCCCCCCGTCATGCGGGTTCGTGCGCTCGCCGCGCACGGACCCGATGGATTTCGGCAGTCCCCAGAATTGCGATACATGTGGTTTTGGGGACTGTCCCTTTTCGTGCGGATCTGTCCGTGTTGACCTTTTCGTACGGACAGCGCAGGCACCCGCCCGCTTGCGCCGCATCAATAGCATCTGGCACGCACATGCCCGCTGCCGGGGCGGGAACCGGCATGTTGTTCCGATTTCCGCCCCGGCCGTTTGCGCAGGCGAGAGAGTCGGGTGTCGCAAAGGGGACGGGCCAGTGCCGGATTGGGGACAGTCTCCGATGCGACACCCCACGGTGGACGCGCCCTTATGGGACAGCCCCCTCGCCGCAGGCCCGCGCCGCATCCAATGGAAGGAAGTCGCCATGCAGCTCACCGTCGCCGTTCTCGGCGCTCCCCACGGGCTCAAGGGAGAAGTTCGGCTCGACGTTCGCACCGATTCGCCCGAGCGTCGCCTCGCAGCCGGAACCGCGCTCGAAACCGACCCGGCCGAAGCCGGCCCGCTCACCGTTGCCCGAACGCGCGAATACAAGGGCGCGACATACGCTCTTTTCGACGAATGCGGAGACCGCACGACGGCCGAGGCGCTGCGCGGCGTGCGTCTCGTCGTCGAAACGGACGAGGACGAAACGGCGGAAGAGGACGCCTACTACGCCCACGAGCTTGTCGGCCTCGAAGCGCTCGACCCCGACGGATACATCCTTGGCGAGGTCAGCGCCGTCGAGCACATGCCCGGCCACGACATTCTCGTCGTGCGCGAACCGGACGGGATCCTTGCCCGCGTGCCCTTCGTGGCCCAGATCGTCACCGAGGTCGACCTTGGCGACGGCTGCATCGTCGTCGATGCGCCCCCCGGCCTTTTTTCGGACGAGGAACTCGCCGTCAGCGAGGAGACCGCGCAAGCCCCGGCGGCCTCGGCGACGGGCGGCCGCGACAGCAAGGACACGACGGAAGGGCAGGCCTGATGCGCTTCGATATCGTCTCGGTCTTTCCCGAGTTCTTCCAGGTCCTCGACCTTTCGCTTGTCGGAAAGGCACGCGAGAGGGGAGTCCTTGAGGTGGCCGCCCACGACCTGCGCGACTGGACCGACGACCCGCACCGCACCGTCGACGACACTCCCGCCGGAGGGGGCGCCGGAATGGTCATGCGTGCCGACATCTGGGGCAAGGCCATCGACGAGCTTCTCGCCGGGCCGGCACGGAAGACCGGTGAGGAGGAGGCTGTCGCCCAAGGAAGAGCGACAGGCGGAAGGTCCGCGCGAGCTTGCTCGCGCGGGACTGGGAAGCTGCGAGAGGGAGCGAAGCGACCGAACACGGTTCCCAATGCGACACCCGAAGCCTTCCGCGCCGTCCTTGCCATCCCGACGCCGTCGGGAACGCCGCTGACCCAGCGTGCCTGCGAACGCCTGGCCGGGCAGGCCGACCGCATCATCGTCGCCTGCGGCCGCTACGAGGGAATCGACGCCCGCGTCGCCGAACACTACGCGGGCCGCGGCGTCGAAGTGTTCGAATACTCCCTTGGAGACTACGTGCTCAACGGGGGAGAGGTGGCCGCCGTCGCGCTGGTCGAAGCCGTCGGGCGTCTCCTGCCCGGAATGGTCGGCAACCCCGAATCCCTCCTTGAAGAATCCCATTCGGCCGCCGGCCTGCTCGAATACCCGGTCTATACGCGGCCGGTCGAGTGGCGCGGCCTTCGCATTCCCGAAGTTCTCCTCGGCGGCAACCACCGCGAGGCCGCCCGCTGGAGGCGCGACCGTTCCCTGGAACGCACCGCCGCCCGTCGCCCCGACATGATCGCAGGACTCGACGCCCGGGCGATGGACAAGAAGGACCGCAGGATGCTCGCCGAGCTCGGCTTCATGGCCAACCGCGGCAGCTCCCATCCCACGCCCATGCGTATCCGCGAAGCCGGCCCGGCCGACGCCGAAGCACTCGCCGCCCTTGCCGCGCGCACCTTCCCCGATGCCTGCCCGGCCTGGCTTGGGCGGGAGGACATGGACGCCTTCATCGCCGAGAACCTGTCGGCCGAGCGTTTCGGCGAATATCTCGCCGACCCGCATTGGCTCGTTCTGGTCTGCGAAGATGCGGGGGAAGGCGGGACCGGGTTCGCCGGCTACACGCTCTGCCTTCTGCCCGAGGCCGACGGCGCTGCGGGAATCGAAGAGGGGGCTCCGGTCAACGCGACCGTCGACGGGGTCGTGCGCGACGGGCCGCTCGTCGAGCTGTCGAAGTTCTATGTCGATCGCGCCTGGCGGGGCTCCGGCGTTTCCGGTGCGCTTTGGAGGGCGACGCTTGCCGGCCTGTCGCAGCGGACGCGCCAATGGCGCGAGCCCTTCGTGTGGCTGGGAACGAACGAAGGGAACCGCCGGGCGCGCAAGGCGTACCGGAAGATGGGCTTCGCGGAGGTCGGCGAACGGACCTTCATGGTGGGTGACGAGCCTAACTCGGATGTCATTTTTGCCCGCAGAATCCATGTGGCATAATCAAACACGCTGATTTTTCTCGCCGACACGGCGTGCAAGGCCTGCCGCAGGGGGCCGCGCGCGAGGCGAGCCTTGTTGGTTCGGCGGGCGTGGCCCGCCCCGAGAGTGTTCGTGGCCTGCGCGCACGGGCAGGGAGTAAGAAATGCAGACTCTTGACTTCATCGACAATCCGAATATGCGCGACGACATCCCGGAGTTTCGCGCCGGCGATACGGTTCGCGTGAACGTGAGGGTTGTCGAAGGCAACCGTTCGCGCATCCAGGCTTTCCAGGGCGTCGTCATTGCCCGCAACGGCGAAGGGATTCGCAAGACCTTCACCGTCCGCAAGGTCTCCTTCGGCGTGGGCGTCGAGCGAACATTCCCGGTGCATGCTCCGACCATCGATTCGATCGAGGTCGTCACCCGTGGCGACGTTCGCCGCGCCAAGCTCTACTATCTGCGTGACCGCCACGGCAAGGCCGCGAAGGTCAAGGAGCGCCGCGAGGATCGCCCTGCGAAGAAATGAGCGGAGCGCGCGGAGGCGGAATTGCGCTTCCCGCTGAACGGACATCGGATGGGCCTGTTGCATGTGCGGCAGGCCCATCCGTATGGGTTACGATAGGGGACGCATACCGCAGTCCCGAGGAAGGAAGATGACATGGCAGGCGACGCTCGGCATTCTTCTCGCAGCCTTGGGATTCGGCCGGGAGGAGCTTCGGCTCCGATTCCGGAGTTCGTCGAACCCGAGCGCGAGGAGGAAGTGGACGCGAAGGCCGCGGCGCATGCTTCGCGCCGCGAATGGTTCCGTTCGATCGGCGAGGTTTTCGGGATCCTGCTTGTCGCGGTCATCGTATCCGTCATCATCAAGACCTTTCTGCTTCAAGCCTTCTACGTGCCCTCGGGGTCGATGGAGACGACGCTGAATTCGGGCGACCGGATTTTCGTCAACCGGCTTGCTTCCGATCCGCAGGACATCGAGCGCGGCGACATCATCGTCTTTTTCGATCCGAACGACTGGCTTGGCGGCGCGGCAACGGCCAACCCCGACACAAGTCGCGTGCGCAAGGGCGTGTCGAAGGCTCTCGAAACGGTTGGCGTGCTTCCCGCCAGCTCGGGCGACCACCTTGTCAAGCGGGTCATCGGAAAGGGCGGAGACACGGTCGCGTGCTGCACCGCCGACGGGCTGTTGACCATCAACGGCGTCGCCATTACGGAAACGTATCTCGATGCGGGAACCGCGCCGTCGCAGATTCCCTTCGAGGTTCAGGTTCCTGCGGGACAGCTGTGGGTCATGGGCGACAATCGCGGCAATTCCCGCGATTCGCGTCAGCATCATCTGGAGGAAGGCAACGGCTTCGTGCCCGAATCTCGTGTGGTTGGCCGTGCGTGGGCGGTGTTCTACCCCTTGTCCCAGGCCCATCTTCTCGAATCCGGTCGCGACGTTTTCGTCAATGTTCCCGATCCCTCGGCTTCCGCCGCTGCCCTTCCGAGCAGGGTGACGACGCTCCCCGCGACTTCGCAGTGAGCGCGATACGGATTCCCAGCCGCGAGGTCGAGCTTGAGCTTCTTGCATCGGTTTCGCGCCCCCGGGGCGGGTTTCCGGTCCTGGCAGGTGTCGACGAGGTCGGGCGCGGAGCGATTGCCGGGCCTGTCAGCGTTGGAATCGCTCTCGTCGGCCCCATGACGACGGACGAGTTTCCCTCCGGCCTTCGCGATTCGAAGATGCTGTCTCCTGCGCGCCGGGTGGAACTTGCCCCGCTGTGCCGCAAGTGGACCCTCGGGCTGGAGGTCGGCCATGCGCAGGCCAGGGACATTGACGACTACGGCATCGTCGTGGCCCTGCGGATGGCGGCTGCCGACGCCCTGTCGAAGCTCGCGGAGCGGGGCATGGCACCGGATGCGGTGCTTCTTGACGGCACGCACAACTGGTGGAAGGAGGATTCCCTCTTCGATTCGCCCCCGATTCTTCCGCAGCTTTCCGTGACGATGAAGCGGAAGGCGGACGCGGCCTGCGCGGTGGTTGCGGCGGCATCGGTGGCCGCCAAAGTCGAACGCGACGCTCTCATGGTGGCGGCCGACGCGGAGTACCCGGGCTATGGCTGGGCCGCAAACAAGGGGTACGGAACGAGGAAGCATTCGCAAGGGCTTGCCCGGCTGGGGGCAAGCCCCCTGCATCGGACGAGTTGGCGTCTGCCAGGGCTGAAGGAGAAGGCATGAGCGAAATCGAAGAGTTTGAGGCCGAGTCCGAACTCGCCCTGTATCGCGAGTATCGCGACGTCGTGAAGATTTTCCGGTACGTTGTCGAGACGGAGCGGCGTTTCTATCTTGCCAACAATGTCGACGTCAAGGTGCACGCATCGTCCGGCGGAGACATTTTCTTCGAGGTGACGATGACGGATGCGTGGGTGTGGGACATCTACCGAACCTCGCGTTTCGTTCGGTCGGTGCGCGTGGTGACCTTCAAGGACGTCAATGTCGAGGAGCTGAACAAGGCCGACCTCGAATCCGAGATCCAGATTCCGGGAGCTTGAGCGACGCCGTCTCCCACATGGTCCTGCGGGCCGTGCGTCCCGGTCGCGGTCGCCCCCCTGTGGACGACGCCCCTACCTTGTCACGTGTCG
>CACYEE010000251.1 GCA_902773415.1 uncultured Actinomyces sp. | reverse complement strand
TTTCCACAATGTGACAGCACTCACCATACCATACATGTCATGCTTCTCACTCCGTATCACAGGAGTCAGACCCCTTGAGATTGACACCCACCTCCCGATTGGGGACGGGCCCCAATCGGGAGGATTCTCCGCCGCACACCCCTCCAAGGAACAAACGCCCCGCCCCGAACGAATCCGGGAGAGGGTTCATTTTCACCCATCTCCACCAGAGAAACGACCCCTCTTTCGGGAGGGGTTGTTTTGTGCCGTTTTTGCTTGCAATCACGCCATTAGCGTCTTAGCACCCCTTTCTTTATGTATTATGTTTTATGCTATCGTATAGCCCTCTCAGGGGTACTTCGGGGGTACTTCGTTGTTGGTGAAAGGCGTGCTATGGTACGGGACTTCGGAACGGTTCGGCAGGCAAGGAACGGAAAGTACTACGGCCGCTATCGCGTGGGCGGCCGAGACCATTACACTCCGCGACGGACGACCAGGACCCGGGTCAAGGAAGACCTGGCGGCGATTGCCGCTTCCATCTTGAGCGGAACCTTCGATGATGACGCCCCGCCCGCGCGGCGCGGCGCCGCCACGGTCAAGATCCTGTTCCGGCACTGGTTCAACAAGCTGGAGAACGAACACTATTCGCCGAACACGATTCGGTCCTACCGCTCCATCTGGCGCGCCTACATTTCGCCCGCGTTCGGAGAACGCCTTGTTGACGACATCCGGCCTGCCGACATCGAGGACTTTCAGGCCAACCTTCTGGCGCAAGGCCGTTCGCCCCGGTACGTGGCAAACATCGTTCGATGCATGTCGTCCGGTTTCTCCTTCGGCGTCGACGCCGGCATGGCGAAATCCAATCCGGTCCAGCTGCGCCGCAGGCATGTCCCGCCAGCCCCTCCCTATCGACGAGGCGTCGCGCTCACGACTGCCGACCTTGCCCGGACCATTGCGGCAGCCGAATCCTATTGGAAAGCCGCAATCGCCCTGGCGGGCTGGGGCGCCCTTCGCGTGGGAGAGGTCGCGGCCTTGACCCGGGCCGACATCTCGCCCGACGGCGCCACCGTCACGGTATCGAAAGCGGTCAAACGCGACGAGTTCGGCCATCTCGTCGTGGGACCTCCCAAGAGTTCCGCATCCTACCGTTCGGTTTCCTTGCCGGAACAGGCCGCCTCGATCGTTCGCGAGCACTTGGCGGCCGAGACCGGCCCCGCGCCAACCAGTCTCCTGTATGCCTCCTCCAACGGCACGCCCTTGCGCGACGCGCGTTTCCGCACCGCACTTCACGACGCTCTTGCCGCCTGCAACCTGCCCCGCATCCGTTTCCACGATCTGCGGCACACGGGCCTGACCGAATACGGACGCCAGGGGGCCACGCTTGCCGACCTCATGCGCCGCGCCGGACACTCCGACCCGAAGGTCGTCATGATCTACCAGCATTCCGACTCCGAACGCGACGCCGAACTTGCCCGCAAGATGGGCCGATGACAGCCCGGACTGCTCATGCGTCGCGCGTGGACGGGGCGTCGAACCGCCCGGAAACGCCACTGTCCCGGAGCGGTACGGCGGGGCATCTCGTGTCGAACCGGCACTGCCGGATTTCGGCAAGCCCGACCGGCGGGGAGCGCGCGCAGGCAGGCCGTAGAGAAATCTACGGAATCACGTGAAGCTGCGTGCATAGCATGACGAGTTCGTGACAATCAGAACTCGTCATCATTGCCCATGCGCGACGCGGCGGGGGCGACCTCGTCCGGCGACATGGCGGCAATGCGTTTCTTGATTGTTGCCATGTAATCTCTTGCGACTGTGTCTTTGTTGTTGCGCGGGCGCGTATTCGCGCACTTCTTGCTTGCGGCGCCCCACAACTCCTCCGGGCGTTTTCCCAATGCGTTGGCAAACCTGTCGAGATCGGTGATGTTCATCGACGTTTCGCCTCGAAGAAGATAGTTCGCCCGAGAGGGTTTCAGGCCGGTCCGTTCCGCAATGACGCGAGTCGACCAGCCGCGCTCCTTGATTTCTGCCGCAATCAGTTCTGTCAAGGCTCGTTCCAGCTCTCCTCGCTCCAGTTTTCTCTTAGCCATACATTCATTGTCCATATTTCTGGACATCTGTACAAGTCGAAAACCGTCAAAATGTCCACGACGGTGGATATTGCGTGTTACTCTATCCATAACAGTAGATGTGCGGAAGGGTTCTTTTCTTGTTTATGCGGTTTCTTTCGGGGCATTTGCTTCCATTTGGCGTTTTCTTCCCTTTCCGTGCCGATGGCCGCAATGAAGGGCGTGCGATTTCCTTCCGCGTGTCACTTTCGCACGCCGTGATGGCTGGCCGGGAGCGTCGCGGGGGCCGTATCCCTGCGGCAGGCATTGCGGCGGTCCCGGCCGTCATCGAAGGAAAACCCGCATGATCGCCGCAGGTTTCCTTGCCTTGTATCTCGTTCTTCTGGTCGCCGCCACGAGCGTGCTGACGATTGTCGTGGGCGGAGTCCTGATCGTTCTTCTGCTATCCGGTCACGGTGCCTTGCAGGGAGCGCGTGCGATCATTGCGGGCCGTTCCGGGAGGGCGGATCGATGACCGGGCTTCCTCCGCCCTACTGCCTGGAGGCCTTCGGAAAGACCCTCCACGTCCGGGGCGCCGGCACGCATCCTCCCGTGGTAATCGCGATCGACGGGATCGGCTTCCCTCTTGACGACGATGCGTGCCGCGCTCTGGCGGACACGCTGTATTCGCGCATAGGTTTGCGTCGCGGAGCGAAGACGGTATTCGTTCCGCGGCCGTGCCGGGCCTGCGGCGAAACGATGGTCCGTGCGGACTCGACGCCGGGCCTGGGCGTGGGCCACCACGCAAAAGGCCTGTGCGGTTCGTGCTACAGGGCGTGGGTTGCCGCAGGCCACCCGCCTCTCGAAACGTTTCGACACATCCCCCGGCGACAGCCGCTCAACCCGCGCCGCCCCCTTCCTCCCCGCCCTGCGCCGCCTTCCGACGATTGGCGTGCCCGGGCGGCATGCGCGGGAATGCATCACGACCTGTTCTTTCCCGGCCCTGGCGATTCCCCGGCCGCCGAACGCGCGCTCAAGGTATGCGCAA
>CACYEE010000250.1 GCA_902773415.1 uncultured Actinomyces sp. | reverse complement strand
CTTGTCGCTGTCCGGCATCTCGCAACGCTGAAGCGGCCCGAAGGTCCGGCTCGAATCGGAATCTTTCTTGATCGCGAGGCTGGGGCCTCGGGCTGGGCGGCACTGGGCGACGCCCCCGTCAGGCTCGCAGCCGCGTATCCGGACCTCGAATTCTGGCATGACGGCTGCCTCGACGAGGCGCCGATGCCTCCGTCCGTCCTGCCGCGCCTGCGCCGGGCGGAAACGGGGGATGCCGATGCCCGATTGCCTGCGATTCGTTCGGTCGATGTGCTTCTTGCCCCCGTCCGCGCTGGCGATGCCGCCCATGCGGGGCTTCCCCTGCGCGCGTGGCGCGAGGCCGCGCTCGCAGGCCGGCCCCTCGTGGCGACCGGGACCGAAGCCGGCGTCGGCCTGTTCGAGGACGGCAGGAACGTGCTTGTGGCAGCGGAGGAAAACGACTGGGTGCATCGCATCGCGCAGCTTCTCGAGTCGGTGGCGATGCGCGACGCAATTGGCCGAAATGCACGCGAAAGCCTGGTTGCGGCAAGCGGGTTGCGCGCGCAAGGCACCAGATGGCGCCTTGCGCTTGGGCAGGTCTAGGAAGTCTGATCCGTTGAATCGGGAGTCGTCGTTTGGGTGGGCTGTTCCTCGATGCCGGCCGACTGGGGGCGAGGGCGATGCCACGCGATGAAGGCAAGCCCGGCGACTCCCGCAAAGACGGCAATCAGGCCGACTCGCGACGCCAGAGGGGTGTCTGCTGCCAAAAGGAGCGAGTAGTATCCCTGGGACAGTCCGATCCAGAAGCGAACGGCGGCAACAAGAGCGAGGTCGAGAATCAGGATGCCCTGCGCCGCCGCGCCGAAACGGCCAACCCATTGCGGCAATGCGCGGGGTAGCCGGCGTCCGGATTCGATGCCGGTGCCGCTTATCGTGGCGAGAGCAATGAAAAGCCCCGTGAACAGCGGCAGAGCGTATCGACCCTGCCAGATAGGCGCGCCATAGGCGTCGACCCAGGAAACCGACAGAAGGACGACGGACAGGACATAGGCTGCCGCGGCAAAGGCAAGGCCAAGAAAAGCCTTGAGAGGCTGGCTGAGGCAGGCCGAGAGGAAAAGAACCGCCAGGAAAGCCCAATAGAGATAGAGGCGGTGAAGGGCCCCCACAGGATTAAGCCAGCCGGCAATGGCCGTCGCTTCGACAAGGCGCACCCAGTTCGTGCCCTGAGGAAGAATGCAGGCGAAAATGCCGCACGCGCCTTCCGTTGCCCGGACCGAGTGGAATTCGTACCAGTCGTTCGTGGCGAAGCCCCAGCCAAGCGAGACAATGCAGAAGAACGCGGCGCAACCAACAAAGCGCCACAGCGAAGGCGAGCGA
Source organism: uncultured Actinomyces sp. (assembly GCA_902773415.1). Taxonomy (GTDB): domain Bacteria; phylum Actinomycetota; class Actinomycetes; order Actinomycetales; family Actinomycetaceae; genus RUG11864. The sequence continues at coordinate 6,093 of CACYEE010000250.1, read as the reverse complement.
AAGAATGCCGGGAAGAAGCTGCGCGGGTAGATGGCGAGGGCAAGAAGGCAGATCGTGAGTGCCCACCAGGGGCCGGTCGTGCGGCTGAGGATAAGAAGCCCGGCAACGGGAATGCCCAGCAGGAGTCGCAGGCGAATCTCGTCTTTGTATACGGCGAGCGGCATCACGAGTCCCGCCAGCGCAATGGAAGCGCCGACCTCAAGACTCTGAGGCTGGACCAAACCTGCAAAAGCCAGGGTTGTCGGCGTGATGGTCGCGAGAGCCAGCGGTCCTCCCCAAGGCGTCTTTTCGCCCTGAAGGAAGGCGACGCCGAAGGCGGCAAGCAGGGAAAACAGCAAGGACGACACGAGCCGCACCCATCTGAGGGCCCAAGGGCCAGCCACGAACTTGAGCGGCCATCCGACAAGAAGATAGTACAAAGGAGGATAATTCGTTGCCTTCGACTCCCTCGTGACGGGGGCGATGTCCGATGCCTGCGTGGGGGAGGCGCACGTCGCCGATTGGTTCGGATCGAAAGCCCAGCATGCCGGATCGGCGGATACCGCCCAATGAGGAAGCGTGATCTGCGAAGACTCGAGCGGCCAATCCTGAGTTGCTACCGCATCATGTAGTAGAAGTGCTCGGGTTCGTCCGCTCCCCCGAAATGGGGCGTCACGAGCGAAAATCCGGCGGTAATGGAAAAAAGCGACAGGAAAGCCAAAACGGCAATTCCCATTCTGGAACGAGAGCAAAGAACGGGGGGGGGGTAGTCATGGGTCATATTATCGGCGCAGTTTTGCCGTGATTTCTACCGGAATTTGCGGGCGGATGGGCTGCATCGCGGCAAAACCGCGATCCGTGCCGGACTGTGGCGTCCCTTTCCTTTGAGAACCGGCAGGCCGGGGAGGGTTAGGATTCACTCATGCTGGAAAGCGAAAAGACCGAATCCGCGAGCCGCGAAGCGAAAGCCCGTTTCGAGGGCCTCGGAAAGCAGGGAATGCGCGTTGTTGCCCCCAATACCGACTTTTTCGGCGGCGCGGCAGCCTCCCTCAAGGACATCTGGGACCACCGCGAACTGTGGTGGCTCCTGACCAAACGCGAAACGAAAGCCCGGTACAAGGATTCGGCCGGAGGTTTCGTCTGGAGCCTCATCCGTCCGCTCGTCATGCTCATGATTTACTACTTCGTCATCGGGCGCATCCTCGGTGCCGAACGCATGATCGACGACTTCTCCATCTATATTTTTGCAGGCCTGACCGCATGGACGCTCTTCGCCTCCATCATCTCCACCTCGACCGCTTCCATCGTGGCGAACTCGGGAATCGTCAAGAAAATCTACCTTCCGAGAGAGATTTTCCCCTTCTCCTCGGCAGGCGCGGCCTTCATCGACTTTCTCGCCCAGTTCGCGATTCTCTTCGTCGCCGCATGGCTGATCGGCGGCATCGACTGGATTCACCTTGTCGTCTACGTGCCCGTCGCCACGCTCCTCATGCTCGTCTGGGGGCTGGCGCTCGGCCTCTTCCTCGCGGCGGCAAACGTATACCTGCGCGACATCCAGTACCTCGTCGACGTCATCCTCTCGATCGGCTTCTGGATGACCCCTTCCCTCTACTCGTATGCGATGGTTGCCGAACGCATGCCCGAATGGCTCGTAAACCTCTACCTGCTCAACCCCACCGCAATCGGCGTCTTCGGAATGCAACAGGGCACGTGGACGGCTGGAGACCTCACGGGAGTCTGGCCCGACCACCTCATGATTCGCATGCTCGCAATGATTGGCGTCGGGCTGGCGCTCCTGTTCGTCAACCAGCGCATCTTTGCCCGGCTACAGCGCAACTTTGCCCAGGAGATCTAATGGCGGACAACACGACCACGTCGGCACCGGCCGCAGGCACCGACACCATACAGGACAGCCGCCCGAACGTCATCGAAGTCGATTCGGTGCGCAAGACCTTCACCGTCCACAAGGACAAGTCGCTCAAGGAGCGCATTGTCAACGCCGCGCGCTCGCGCAAACACGCCGAGAGGTTCACGGCGCTCGACGACGTCAGCTTCGAGGTGAAGGCCGGAGAATCCATCGGGCTCATCGGCGCGAACGGATCGGGCAAATCGACCCTGCTCAAGACGATTGGCGGAATCCTCACCCCCGACGACGGGGAAGTGCGCGTACGCGGCCGCATCGCCGCCCTGCTTGAGCTTGGCGCCGGATTCCACCCGGACCTCACCGGCCGGGAAAACATCTACCTCAACGCCTCCATGCTGGGCCTCTCCGACGAAGAAATCGATTCCAAGCTCGACTCGATTATCGAGTTTTCCGGAATCGCGGACTTCATCGACACCCAGGTGAAGTTCTACTCCTCCGGCATGTACGTGCGCCTCGCCTTCGCCGTCGCCATCCACTCCGACCCGGACATCCTTCTCGTTGACGAAGTGCTCGCCGTCGGCGACGAACCCTTCCAGCGCAAATGCATGGACAAGATTCGCCAGTTCCGCGCCGAAGGACGCTCCATCATCCTCGTCTCGCACTCGGCGGCCCAGATTGTCGAAGTCACCGACCGTGCCGTCGTGCTCGACCACGGAAAGGTCATCGGAATCGACAAGTCGCGCGAAGCCATGACCCTTCTTCGCGGCCTCTACGAAGAACAGATCGTGGCCGATATCGAATCGCTCGCCTCCGACGATGCCGAGACGAAAGACGAGGAACAGAAAATCGAGCTGTGCCGAATCGTCGACGCGAACGTTGACACGTCGCTCGCCAAAGACGCAAAAGGCCGGCCCTACTTCCCCTCGGGAGACGACCTCACGGTCGAAATCAGCCTCGAATCCGACGGCCCCGTCGAAAACCACGGCTTCATCATCGGCATGTGGAGCGCCGAAAACCACCTCGTTTTCGGCACCTCGACACACCAGATCGGCTCCGAAAGGCTTCCTCGCTTCAACGGCAAGCAGACCTTTGCCGTTACCTTGCCTGCCTTCCAGCTCGGGCCGGGCGACTACACGATCAACGTCGCCATCGTCGAACGGACAATGGTCGAAATCGCCCGCAAGAACCGGGCCGTTGCCTTCACCGTTCGCGCAACCGACACGACGAACGGCTACATCAATACGGAACCCGAAATCGAGATTCGCTGACCGGAACACCGGACCCCTTGCGTTATAGGACTTTCGGGACGGTTCGCCGTGCTTCTCGCCTGTATATTGATGTCAATTGTTGCCGAGACCAAAGGAAAAACATGAAACGAGTCCTCACACGAATCGCTTCCGGCGTCGGTGCCCTTGCCGTTGCGCTGGCCGGCGTTGCCGGTCTCAGCGAGTCGGCACAGGCAGCGCCGAGCTTCTCTGACGTGCCCGCCAACCACCAGCAGTATGCCGACATTGTCTGGCTTGCGAACTCGGGCATTACGACCGGATACGACGACAAGACCTTCAAGCCGAGCGCTGCCGTCAATCGCGATGCTTTCGCCGCCTTCCTGTATCGCATGGCGGGAAAGCCCGACTATACGGCCCCGGCGACGCCGAAGTTTGCGGACGTGCCGACGGGACACCCCTTCTACAAGGAAATCTCCTGGCTTGCATCGACGGGAATCACCACAGGGTGGTCTGACGGTACCTTCCGTCCCGGCCAGCCGATTTCGCGCGACGCGATGGCTGCGTTCATGTACCGTTTCGCCTGCGAACCCTTCTTCCACAACGGCCAGGATTTCCGGGACGTCAGTCAGAACCGTTCCTTCTTCAAGGAAATTTCGTGGATGCGCACGAGCGGGCTATCCAAGGGATGGTCGGACAATACCTACCGGCCGGACAGCCGAACCGAGCGTGGGGCGATGGCCGCCTTCCTGCATCGATTCGCGCTTTCCGGCATCTCCCACAAGCCGTCCTGCTCGGTCAAGGCGATGAATATCGACAACGACCCCGCCTACGTCTCCTTCGAGTCGAAGATGCGGCTTGCAACGACTTCGGGAACTGGATCGCACGCGAAAATCACGATGGGCAACGAAGCCGGACTGGTCAGCTTCGGCATCCAGTACGAGCAGCATATTCGTCATGCCTACCCGCAGTATCCCGGCAACACCGTTTTCCTCATCGAAAACATGCCTGGGGCCACCGCCACGATTCCAGGAGTGGTCGGCAAGGACTACCATTACGCCGCGGCCGCCCAGCGCGACAAGTGGTATACGGTTCGGCTCTCCTACTACACCGAGGATCGGACGATTCGCGCGTACGTCGATGGTGTCGAGATTGCCCGGCGCAAGACGGCCCTGAACTCCGCAAGCAGACTGTTCTTCCAGCTTGAAGGCTCTGCGGCCCATCATGGGGATGTCCTCAATGCCGACTTTGAAAACGCCCGCATCAAGGTTGGCGACAAGACGTCGAACTATGGCGTCATCGGCACATGGAATCCTGCATGCGAGGGGCCAGGGGCAGCGGTGGCATGCTTCGGTCTTTCCTCGAAGATCACCAAGTGGGGCGAGAACCGCAGCGACGGACAGTTCGCCACGCTGTACAACGGGACGGGCAATGGAGTCCAGGGAATCAGCGCAACGATTTCCGGAACGGCGAACGTTCCTGAGAAGACCGACTCCAGTGGCCGGAAGTTCCGACCGGACTGGGATCAGACTCCGATGTATTTCGGTGCGGCAACCTCGGGAACGATCAAGATTGCACAGCACTGGGGTGAATAGTCCGCGCTCGTTTGCCTGAGGTTCCAATGAAGTGACTGCCTCATAAGGGCGTGCGCGCCGCCGGATGTCGCAAAAGGGGACAGGCTGGGTGAGATGAGGGGATAGTCCCCGATTCTCAACCTGGTCTGTCCCCTTTTCTCGTCTTGTGGTGGGTACGCCCTTCTTTTAGGCCGATCCCGGAATAACGCACCTAGGCGAGGCAGTCCCGTTCGTTCCTCCTGCTCTCGGCGTGCCGAAGGGCATTGCGGCGTTTGCGGGACGGAAGGCGCGGATGGCTCCGACAACTCGCGGTATTCTTGGAAGCGGCAGCAATACCCGATTGCGAAGGGGCGAAATATGACTGGGAAACTACAGAGGGCAATTCTTGGAGCCGCCGCTGTGGCGGCGCTCGCGGCAGGGGCCGCGGCGGTGCCTGCCACTTCGGCCCAGGCCGCCAGCGGCTTCAGTGACGTGCCGGCTACCTACGAGTTCGCCGCCTCGGTGGACTGGATGGTCGCCAAGGGAATCGCGGAGGGCTGGCCCGACCGCACCTTCCGTCCCCACGCGCCCGTCGAGCGCGGCGCATTCGCGGCCTTCCTGTACCGCCTTGCGGGCAAGCCCGCCTACCTCGCCCCCGAGACGCCCCAGTTCAGCGACGTTCCCGCATCGCATCCTTTCTACAAGGAAATCTCGTGGGCCGCGCAGTACGGCATCACGACGGGCTGGCCCGACCGCACCTTCCGTCCCTCCGCCACGATCAAGCGCGACGCCATCGCCGCCTTCATGTACCGCATGGCCTGTCAACCGGCCTATTCGGCACCCGCAGACACCGGCTTCCGCGATGTTGCCCGAAACCGGCAGTTCGCCAAGGAAATCTCGTGGGCAAAGAGCGCCGGGCTTCTTGGCGGGTGGTCCGACGGCACTTTCAGGCCCCTCAACGATACCGAGCGGGGCGCCGTCGCCGTGATGCTTCACCGCACCGTCGTCAATAGCCTCGTCGGCGCGCCGAAGTGCGTCGCCGGGGTGAAGGCGCAGGCTCCGACCTTCGAGGATTCGGCCGGATCGGATCGCGATATCGTTCGGATTCCGGACGTTGCCGGCGTGAGCTACTTCATCAACGGCGTTCGAGCGGCTCCCGGGCCGCATCTCGTGACCGGATACGACTCGCATGGCCAGACGACCGTCAGGGTCGACGCTTCTCCGGTCGGCAACCGCTACCTTGAGGGGGGTTCCTCCTGGCATCGGGTCTTCTCGAACGCCAGGCGTGCAACCGAATAGCCCTCGGCGACGGGCCGCGCGGCCTTGCGGGGCTGGATCGCCGAGGGCCTGGCTTGGCTGGGCCGGGAATTGGGATGTTGTTTCGATTCCCGCCCAAGCTGTTTGTGCAAGGTCGGAGAGCTGGGTGCTGCAAAGGGGCAGACTGGTGCCGAATTGGGGGACGGTCCCCTTTGCG
>CACYEE010000249.1 GCA_902773415.1 uncultured Actinomyces sp. | reverse complement strand
TGCGCGCGGCCGCGTCGCAGTCCGTCCTGGGCGCTGTCAACGAGTGTTTCCGCGGCATCTCCTTTTTGCGCCGGCTGCAGGCGGTTGACGATTCCTTCGGGGAAGGTGGGGAGGATTTCTGCAGGCGGCTGTCGTCGCTGGCGGAGCGCGCCTTCTCGCGCGGCGGGCTGACGGCATTCGTCTCCGACAATGTCGGAGCCGACCGGCTGGAGGCGGTGTTTGACAGGTTCCCGCAGGGAGCCACGGTGCCGGATGTCGCCATCTTGCCGATGCCTGCCAAGCGAGAAGGTTTCCGCACGACCGGCAAGATAGCCGGAACGGCCAAGGCGTCGTTTCCTGGCGTCTGCACGGGAAGCGGCCTCGTGGCGGCGCACATGCTTACGCTCGACTACCTCTGGAACGAGATACGCGTCCTTGGCGGGGCGTATGGCGGGCAGTTCGGCGTCGGCACGTCGGGATTGGCGAAGTACGTTTCGTGGAACGACCCGAACCCGGCGCGCTCGCTCGGCGTCTACGACAGATCGGGCGCCGCACTGCGCAAGGCGGTTGAGGAGATTCAGTCGCTCGACAAATACATCATCGGGACGGTGGCGGGCACGGAACCGTACCTGACGCCGAGCGTGGAGATGTCCTCGGCAGCGGCGCTGGCGCTCTCCGAAAGGACGCCTGACGACGTGCAGAGGCTTCGCCGCGAGATGCTTCGCACGACGAAAGCCGATCTGATGCTCTTTGCGGACACGCTCGACTCGCTCGCGAACTCGCCGGGGGTCTGCGTCGTCGGCGGTGCGGCGCAGGTCGACGCCTGCACGAACCTTCTCGACAAGGTGGAGTCCGTCGCGCGCTAGCCGATTTCCCGGGCTTCTTTTCCCATGTCGGTCCGTATGTGGCGTCAGGCGGGGGCGATGTACGCCGCCGAAGACGTCATGTTGCGTTGCCGCGCCATGCGAGCGGGGTCGTGCCTGTCTGGCGCCGGAATACCGCGTTGAACGCCGAGGCGTTGGAAAAGCCGCAGGCCGTGGCGATCCGGCACGACGGCATGTCCGTTGACTCAAGAAGGTCGCACGCCTTCTTGATGCGCTGGCGGGCTATGAAGTCGATCGGCGTTAGGCCGGTGTTTTCGCGGAACATGTTGAATACCTGCGTGCGCGAATACCCGATGTGCGCCATGAGCCTGTCGATGTCTATCTTCTCGGTCAGGTGCGCGTCGATCCATGCCGTGATGTCGGAGAACCTGCATCCTGCGATCCTTCTGGCGATCGGCGCGGGACGTGCCATCTTGTACAGTATCAGCTGGCAGAGGATGCGGGCGAGACCGAGCTCTTCCGGGGTGAGCCGCTTTGCCGTTCTGCCGGCCAGCTCGTACAGCGCCCTGCATGACTCCATCAGTCGCTTGTCGCATTTCACCGGGCTGAGCGCTCTCTTGAGGATTTCCGAGTGAAGGCCCCTGCATGACTCGCGCGTGAACGCCGAATGGCCGAGCGCCTTCGGCGCGTCCGTGGCAAGCAGTATCTCAAGCCGGTCCCCCATCGGGTCCACTGCCTTGAGGTGGCGGTGCTCGACATGCGCCGGGATTACGAGGAAATGCCCGGAGGAGAGCGTGATGGACGGTATTCCGTGCAGTTCGTACGAGTACTCCCCGCGGAGGCAGCACATTATCGAGGTCTCGTCGTGCCTGTGCCAGAACGAGCCGTGCGCGGACTTCGACGCGAGGTGACGCACGCCGCATATCCATCCGCTTGCGAAGTCGACTTTGCCGATTTCGGGAGTGCGGTGCCCGTATCTGTGCTTTGCCATGCGGGTATTATAGCACATTCCCATGTTTGCATATTGCGTAAAAATACACTTTACTTTAATGTAATGACTTACCCCCGCCATTATGCTATCATACGTCCATGCTCTTGAACGGAATAGACTATGCCGTTATCGCGCTGTTCTTTGTGCTGATGTTCGGGATCGCGGCGGCTTGCTCGCGACGCGCCGGGCGCGACGCCAAGGACTTCTTCCTCTCGGGGAGGTCGATGCCGTGGTGGCTCATAGGCTTTTCAATGGCGGCCGCCGCGACGAGCTCGAACTCGGCCTCGATGTTCACTGAGTTCGTGCGCGAGGGCGGCATGTCGCGCATGTGGAAGTGGTGGGCGTTCCTCCTCACCGGCATGACCACGGTGTTCGTCTACTCGAAGCTGTGGGTGCGGTCGGGCGCGAAGAGCGACATCGAGTTCTACGAGCTGCGCTATTCCGGCAAGCCGGCGGCCTTCCTGCGGGGCTTCCGCGCGATCTACCTTGGCCTTGTCTTCAACGCGATCACGACGGCATGGTGCATACTGCCGGCGGTGAAGATGGGGCAGGTGCTATTCAACGTCGACCAGTGGACGATCATCTGGGTCTGCTGCATAGCCTCGATCGTCTACTCGGCGCTCGGCGGCTTCCGCGGCGCGATCATAACCGACTTCTTCCTCTTCCTCATCATCCTCGCGGGCGCGTTTGCGATCATGTACTTCGGCTGGTCGCACCCCGCCGTTGGGGGCTTCTCGAAGATGATGTCGAACCCCGTGGTGCAGAGCCACCTCGACTTCTTCCCGAGCTTCGGCGACACCGACACGCTCGTCGCCGTGTTCATAATACCCATCGCGATACAGTGGTGGAACGTGTGGTACCCTGGCAGCGAGCCCGGCGGCGGCGGGTACATCGTGCACCGCATGCTCACGGCCAAGAACGAAAACCACTGCCAGGCCGGAACGCTCCTCTTCCTCGTGATGAACTACGTGGTGCGCCCGTGGCCGTGGTATCTCGCCGCGTTCGCGACGCTGATAATATTCCCCGACCTCGAGTCCCTCAAGGCGACTTTCCCGCACATCTCCGAGAACATGGTGAAGGGCGACCTCGCCTACCCGGCCCTCTTCAAGTTCATTCCGAACGGATGGCTCGGCCTCGTCGTCGCCTCGATGCTCGGCGCTCTCTTCTCCACCGTCGCGGCGCACCTCTCCATGGGCTCCAACTACATCGCCAACGACGTCTGGAAGCGTTTCGTGCGCAAGGACGCGGGCGAGCGCGAGCTGATC
>CACYEE010000248.1 GCA_902773415.1 uncultured Actinomyces sp. | reverse complement strand
CCGCGACCATGCTGCGCGACCATGCCGAACACGCCCCGGCGGCCCGCGTCGCCCCGCACAAGACGCATGGCAGCGCAAAACGGAACGAATAACGACAAAAACGCTCCGTTTCGCGCTAGCATCCCCAAGCGAGACCCCCGCCGGCCCGGAATCCCGGCCCGGAACCGGCCGAGACAAGGACCGCACGTGAGAATCCCACGCCCGCGACCCGCGGGGCGAACACGCGACAAAACGCACAATAGCGCGGGGAGGCAAGGAGCACGCAACTAGGATAGGACGCATCCAAACCCCGACATGAATGGAGAATCATGGAAATCCGCGAACTGGCCATCAAAGGTGCCTGGGAAATTACGCCGAAGCAGTTCCCCGACGAGCGCGGCCTCTTCCTCGAGGCCTACAAGTCCACGAAATTCGAGGAAGCCATCGGCCACAAGCTCACCGTGCTCCAGGCCAACACCTCGGTGTCGAAGGCCGGCACGGTGCGCGGCATCCACTATGCCCTCGTCGCGCCTTCGCAGGCGAAATACGTGATGTGCACGCGCGGAGCGGTTCTCGATTTCGCGATCGACATCCGGGTCGGCTCGCCCACCTTCGGCCAGTGGGACACCGTTCTTCTAGACGACGTCGATCGCCGCGCCATCTATCTTTCCGAGGGCCTCGGCCACATGTTCGTCGCCCTCGAAGACGATTCGACCGTGACCTACCTGTGCTCGGCCGAATACAACCCGTCGCGCGAACACGGAATCAACCCGCTCGATGCGACCCTTGCCCTCGAGTTCCCGACGACGGCGCGCGACGGCTCCCCGCTCGAACTCCTGCTCTCCCCGAAAGACACCGACGCGGCCTCGCTCGAACAGATGAAGGAACGCGGCCTTCTGCCCACGCTCGCCGAGTGCGACGAGTTCATCGCGTCCTTGGCCTGACCGGGCAATCCCGTCCGCAGATTCGCAACCTTTTCGGGAGGATCCTCCCATTTGGGGACGGGCCCCATTCGGGAGGATTCTCCAGTTCGGGGCCCGTCCCCAAGCACGAGGACACAAAGCCCAGGAGGTCCCATGACGCAACCGACAGTCGCAGCAATCGTCATCACCTACAATCCGGGGCCGCTCGGCCCGCTGCTTGAGACGCTTGCCGCGCAATGCGCGCGCACGCTCGTGGTGGACAACGGCTCGCGCGAACTCGCCCCCATCGAAGCCGCCTGCGCGGCCGCAAATGCCGCACGCAACGCAAACGCGGAACTCGGCGACTTGCCGTCCGCCATCGCCCGGCCAAGCGTCGAACTCATCCCTCTCGGCGAAAACCTTGGCATTGCCGCCGCCCAGAACCGTGGCATCGAGCGCGCCCGCGCCCTCGGCGCGACGCATGTGCTGCTCATGGACCACGATTCCCTTCCGGCCAACGACATGGTCGCGCTGCTGCTCGCCGCCCTCGATGCAGACCCGGACCTTGCCGCGGCCGGCCCCCTGGCAGCCGAGAACCGCAAGGGCACCAACGAACTCGTCTACGTGGCCCGCGCATGGAAGCCTGGGCGCGCCACGACAGCCGAGCTCGACGCCGCGAAGGCCTCTCCCGCCGGCACGCTCGACGCCGCCTTCCTCATCGCCTCCGGGTGCCTCATTCGTGCCGAAGCACTCGAGGAGATCGGCCCGATGCGCGAAGAACTGTTCATCGACCACGTCGATCTTGACTGGGGCCTGCGCGCCCGCAACGCCGGCTGGCGTCTCGCAGCGGTCCCCGCCGCCCGACTGACGCATTCCCTTGGCGACGAAGCCGTGCTCCTTCCCGGCCGGGCCCAGCCCGTCCATGTCCACGGCCCGGTACGAAACTACTATCTCGCCCGCAACACGCTCTGGCTTGTCCGCCAGCCAGGGCTCGCCCCGGCCAGGTGGCGCGTGCGCTACGTCTGGTGGCTGGCGAAGTACACCGGCTTCAACGCCCTGCTGGCTGGCGGCCTCCCGTTTTCTCGCGCATCCGTCCCTACGCCCGAGGTGCCGGATTCCCGGCGACGCACGAGGATCCGCCTGCTCGCCCGGGGCCTGCGCGACGGGCTGCGCGGCAGGATGGGACGGCTCGGCTAGCAACGGCTCGGCGAGAGAGCCCGGCGAGACCGCCCGGCAACACGGCCCGGCAACACGGCCCGGCTGGCAACGGCTCGGCGAGACCGCCCGGCAACACGGCCCGGCGAGAAAGAGGGACAGGCCAGAGGCTGCCTCATAAGGACCCCGCCGTCGGGTGCCGGACAAGGAACAGACCAGTGTCGCATTGGGGACACTCTCCCAACACGACGCCCAACCCTCTGCCCTGCACAAACGGCCGGGACGGGAAT
>CACYEE010000247.1 GCA_902773415.1 uncultured Actinomyces sp. | reverse complement strand
GCCCGACGACCCGGACGTCGTGCGGCAGGGCTGGCCGAACCTCGCGCTCCCGACCGTCGACGCGGAGATCTGGTGGGTTGTCGAGGAACGACTCGAAACGGGATGGAAGCTTGAGCGCAACACATTCTTCGGCCAATGGCGCATCCTCGACCCCGACGGCTGGCGGGTCGCCTGGGGCGATGAAGCCGCCATGCGCCGCTCCTTCGAGGAACTCAAGGCCCGACACGCGGAGGGAGAGAAGGAAACCCACGCGGAGAGCGCAGAGAACGCAGAGACCGAATCGCACGCGGAGTCCGCGAAGTAATCTGCGATTTGTGGCAATGGGGAACACTTGGAATTGATGAACATTGGGAGTTGGTGGACAATGAAAAATGCTCTCCGCACCCTCCGCTCGCTCCGACGGCCCGGCGACGCGCTCTACTGGCAGATCGACTGCCATGGCGACTACCGGCTGCGGGACTTCCTTTGCGTCGGCGCACGAAGCGAGCGCGAGCTGCTGCTCTTCCTCAAGCGCACGTTCCTGCCGTGGGTTCCCCTGCCGCTGCCGCGCGTGCCGGAGTTCGGGTGCAGCACGTTCGCCACGCGCACACCCGACGGCCACGCGCTTTTCGGACGCAACTTCGACCTCAACCGCTTCTCGCCGCCGCTCACCGTCCGTACCGCGCCCGCCGACGGCTACGCCTCCGTCTCGACGACGAGCCCGCTTTTCCTCGGCTACACCGAGCGCCGCCTCCCCGGACGCGGCCTCCTGCGCGACCTGCCGCTCCTCGCCGCGCCGTACGTCCCGGTCGACGGCGTCAACGAGCACGGCCTAGCCGTCGCCGTCCTGCTCGTTCCGTGCGAGAAGCCCGTCCAGCAGACGACCGGCAAGGTGCCGATCACCACGACGACGGCCGTGCGCCTGCTGCTCGACCGCGCCGCGACAGTCGACGAGGCGCTCCGGCTGTTGGACCGCTACGACATGCACCACGCCATTGGCTCGGCGTTCCACTTCCACCTGGCCGATGCCTCCGGCGCCTCGGCCGTCGTCGAATGGGGCCCGGACGGCGTCGCGCGCACGATCCGGCCCGCATCCGGCGCGCCGCAGTGCTGCACCAACTTCCGCCTCGACCGCCGCCCCGCGGAACCCTCGGCGCGCCTAGGGACTGACCGCTACGACAGGATGCTCGACACGCTTTCCGCTCCGGGCGGGCGCATTGCATCTCCCGCCGCCGCGATGGACCTCCTGGCGGCCGTCGCCCACCCGCCCGGCGGACCAGCCCCCGCGGACGTCACCGCCGGCACGCGGTGGTCCGTCGTCTTCGACCTATCCGAACCCTCGGTCCTGCTCTGCGCCGGCTGCGACTACACGCGGAGCTGGCGCATCCCCATGGCGCGCGACCTTGCATGCGGAGGGCACGGAAGTTGAATCCCACGCGAATCCGCGTTGTCCGAGACATCGAAAACAACATGGTATCCCTCGAAGAACCCAAGAGCAACCGAAAGTCTGCCCCATGAAAAAACTCGAATGCATCCTTCTCTACATCGGCCTGCCGACCCTTCTCGCGTTCCTGCCGGGCTGGGTTGAGCGACTTTGGGGCGTGCGCCTCAACGCCTGGGTCATCCCGACACTCCTCGTCGCCTCGGCCATCGCCTACGCGCATCTGCGGCGAACCGGCAGAATGTCACCCGGCGAGGCGACCCGCCTCGGCGTCGGCCGTCGCGAATGGGCGCGGATGCTCACGCGCTTCGCGATTGGCGCGGCCCTGCTCACGGGGCTTCTCGCATGGCGCGACTCCGGGGCGCTTCTGGCTTTTCCGCGCGGCAACCCGCGCTTCTGGCTTCTCGTCTGCGTGGCCTATCCCGTATGCTCGGTCATCCCGCAGGGGATTCTCTACCGGGCGCTTTGGGAGAAGCGCTACGCACCGGGGCTGTCGCCCACGCTCTCGCTCGTGATTGGGGCGGCGTTCTTCGCCTGGGCGCACATTGTCTTCCACAATGTCTGGGCCTGCACCTTCACGTTCATCGGCGGGCTGTTCTTCCTCTCGACCTACCGTCGCACAGGTTCGCTCCTCTTCGCCTCCATCGAGCATGCCCTCTATGGCGACTTTCTCTTCACCATCGGCTGGGGCGCCTTTTTCTACGAAGGCACCCAGGCCGCCCTTGCCGCCGCCGCCGGGGCGTAGGCCCGGCGTCCGCGGTTGTTCCGCGCGCGGGGGTCTGGTAGAATGGGCGCACATCCATCCCACCCCACTGCAGCCATGGACCTCATCCCTTCCTTCCAAGTCGACCACACGAAAATCGTCCCCGGCATCTATGAATCACGGGTCGACGCAATCGGCGGCGAGTTCGCGACGACGTTCGACATTCGCATGAAGACACCCAACAAGGAGCCTGCGATTCACCCGAACGCGATGCACACCATCGAGCACGTGGTCGCGACATTCCTCCGGAACAATGCGGAATGGAAGGACCGCATTGTCTACTGGGGGCCGATGGGATGCCTCACCGGTTGCTACCTGATCGTCAAAGGGCGGCCGAAGCCGCAGGAACTTCAGCCAATCCTTCTGCAGGCTTTTTCGCATCTGCGCGACTACGAGGGCGAAGTGCCCGGCGCGACGCCTGCAAACTGTGGCAACTATTTGCTCCACGATTTGCCGACGGCCCGATGGGAGGCGGCACGCTACGTCGAGATTCTCGAGAAGCGTCCCTGCTATGACTATCCCGTCACGCAGCGGCTCGTCACGCAGGGAGGCGTTTTCCACGATTCGTAGGATTTCCCGTCCGTCCGGAAGCTCGGGGCGT
>CACYEE010000246.1 GCA_902773415.1 uncultured Actinomyces sp. | reverse complement strand
GGAAGCTGCGAGAGGGAGCGAAACGACCGAACACAGTCCCCGATGCGACAGCCGACGCGGCGGCAGCCTTGCGAGGCGGCCCTTCGCCTCGTGCCGGAAAACGGCCCGGTTTGCCTGCCTCGTGCCTGTAGGGTGGAACCTGCAAGGCCACAAGCACAGGAAGGCAATCATGAGCAAGGACGGACGCGAGGCCGCAGCCGCAAAGATGCGGTTCGCCGGCATGAGCCAGTACGAAATCGATTCTTTCGGACGCGCCTACGACAGGCTCGTCTCCGGCGAGCATTGGGACATGCCGGAATACACGATCGACCCGATTGCGATGATTCCGAAATCGAACGATCTTCCCGCAGCCGACGGCGAGGCCCTCAAGAAAACGGCGGTGCTCAAGCTCAACGGCGGCATTGGCACGACGATGGGGCTCGACGCCCCGAAATCCTCCCTCGAAGCGCATGACGGGCAGAGCTTCCTCGAAATCGTGGCCCGGCAGATTCTCGCCCTGCGCGAAAAGTTCGGCGCGAAGCTGCCCTTCATCCTGCTGAATTCCCCGACCACCCACGACATCACGATGAAGGCCCTCGAAGGCTTCGGCCTCGAGGTGGACGGCCTTCCGCTGGCCGTCGTCCAAGGCGCCTATCCGCGCCTGGCCGCGGAAACCTTCGACCCGGTCGACTGGCCCGCCGACCCGTCCCTCGAATGGGCCCCTCCCGGCCACGGCGACCTCTACGGGGTGCTCGACCGGACGGGAGTGCTTGACCGCCTCCTCGAAGCAGGATACGAATACCTCTTCGTCTCCAACATCGACAACACCGGAGCCACCGTCTCCAAGCGCATCGCCGCATGGTTCGCCGCCTCGGGGGCTCCCTTCGCGGCCGAAGTCGCCCGCCGCACCCCGATGGACATGAAGGGCGGGCATTTCGCGCGCCGCAAGAACGACGGCCAGATCGTGCTTCGCGAAGTGGCCCAGTGCCCCGACGGAGACCTCGAATTTTTCCGAGACATCAAGCGCCACCGGTTCATGAATACGAACAACCTCTGGATTTCCCTCCCGGCCCTGCGCGCCCGGCTCGACTCTCCCGAAGGCCTCGAGCTTGCCCTGATCACGAACCGCAAGCGAATCTCCCCGAAGGATCCGGGTTCGCCCGAAATCATCCAGCTGGAGACGGCGATGGGTTCGGCCGTCGCGCTTTTCGCGGGTGCCCAGATTCTCGAGGTGACGCGCGCCAGGTTCGTGCCGGTGAAGTCGAACGCCGACCTTCTTCTCCTGCGTTCGGACGTGTTCGAGTTCGACGAGGACAACCGTCTCGTCCAGAGCGTCGAGCAGCGGCCTACCGTGAGCCTCGACGAACGCTATTTCAAGCGCTACCACGACTTTGAGGCGCGCGTTCCCGAGGTTCCGTCGCTTCGCGAAGCAACGAGCCTGACCGTGCGCGGCGACGTCGCGATACCCGCCGGTTACGTTGCCGAGGGCGACGCCGTACTCGAAGCCTGAGGCGGCTCGGCCATCTCGGCCAGCGCCACGGATCGCGAAGGCCGGAGGGAACCCGAGGCGTCTGTCCCGTGCGTTCCTTCCGGCCTTCTGCCTGCCCATGCCGGGCGGCGAGGCCAGGTTCGCGAGCGGTTCTGGACAAATCGGGGTCGGGGCGGATGCCGTACGTTTGAACGAGAACCGCCCGGTCCCCGCAACGTTCGCGGGAGGCAGGAAGAGCGGGGCTGCCTCCCGAGGCCATGCCCGCCTGCCCGAGACACGGCTGGCCCCGCGTCGCCATTGACGCCGGGCCAGCCGTTTATCTGCACGCCGGATCGGATTGGAAGAATCAGATCAGGACATTCGCCACCAGGAATCCGACGGCAACCGAGACGAAGACCGTTACGGTGCCGGGAACGATGAACGGATGGTTGAACACGTACTTGCCGATCTTCGTCGTGCCCGTGTCGTCGAACTCGACAGCGGCAACGGAGGTCGGGTAGGTCGGCAGGATGAACAGGCCGGTGACGGCCGGGAAGGAGGCCACGAGCGTGGCCGCGCCGCCCGAGCCCACGATTTCGGCTGCCGCAGGCATGAGCGCCTTTGTCGTCGCGCCCTGCGAATAGAGCAGCGCGGAGGCAAAGAAGATCACGATTGCGAGCACCCACGGATGGGCCTGCACGATGCCGCCGGCAGCTTCCTTGATCTCCGAGGTGTAGGCCTGCACGAAGGTATTGCCGACCCAGGCCACGCCGAGCACGCAGGCCGCGGCGGACATGCCGCCACGGAAGGTTGCCTGCGAAGTGATTTCGTCGACGTTCACCTTGCAGACGAACACCATGATCATGCCCGCCGCCATCATGAAGGTCATGATGGCCGAGTTGCGGTCAAGAGGCGGATCCGACAGCAGCAGCGCCTCGCCGGCCGCGTTCTTCGAGATCGCGAGCGCGTAGAGAATCACGAGGAGGAGCGCGACGGCGAAGATGGCGATCGAGGCCTTGGCCGGGCCGCGGTCATATTCGTAGACGCCTTCGCCACGCATCTTGATCAGGCCTTTTTCCTTGCGCTCACGGTACTCGGGATACTCGTTGAGGTCGTCCGCGCCAAGAAGGTTCGACACGAAGGCGCCAACCATCGTGCCGATGAAGGTGATGATGAAGGAGATGAGGACAAGTTTCGGATAGCTCACGCCCATCGGCTCCACAACGCCTGACATGGCAATCATGGCCGCGGCCACCGGGGAAGCCGCAATCGAGACCTGGGAGGCCACCACCGAAATCGACAGCGGCTTCTTCGGGGCGATGTTCGTTTCCTTCGCCACTTCCGCGATCACGGGAAGGGAGGAGAAGGCGACGTGGCCGGTGCCGCAGAAGAACGTCATGAGGTACGCCACGATCGGCGCGTAGAAGGTGATGCGCTTCGGGTTCTTGCGCAGCAGCTTTTCCGTCGTTTCCACCAGCATTTCGAGACCGCCGGCGGCCTGCATGGTTGCGATGCACATGATCACCGTCATGATGATGCCGATCACATCCCAGGGAATGCCGGCGTCCGCGACCGAACAGTTCTCGGCGAGCTCATCTGCACAGTTGAGATAGGGCATGGGGTGGACGTCGAGGCCGGTCAGGGCCAGGACGATCACGCCCGCGCCGCCTGCGAGGCCGATTCCCAGGGAGCCCAGACGGGCGCCGATGAGAATGAAGACCAGCAGGACAATGAACTGGATTGCCATCAACATGATGAAAGCTCCTTGTTACTTTTCAGGAATGCCCTTTTCGTCGTCGGCATAGATATGGCCGTCGTACGAGGGGTTCATGAACTTTTCGACCGTGAGAACCGCGTCGACTTCCTCGGCGGCCATCAGGCCTCGCTCGACCACGATGTCCTTGACGGACTTTCCGGTGCGAGCGGCTTCCTTGCCGATCTCGTCGCCGTTGTGGTGACCGATGATTTCGTTGAGGTAGGTGACGATGCCGATCGAACCCATGACCATGTCGCGGGTCACGTCCTCGTTTGCCGTGATGCCGACGACGCACTTCTCGCGCAGGGTCTTCATGGCATTGGTCAGGATGGCGAGGGACTCGAACATCGCCTCCGCCATGGAGGGTTCCATGACGTTGAGCTGAAGCTGGCCCGCCTCGGCGGACATCAGCACGCAGGTGTCGTTGCCGATCACCTTGAAGCAGACCTGGTTGACCACCTCGGGAATCACCGGGTTCACCTTTGCCGGCATGATCGAGGAACCTGCCTGCATCTCGGGCAGGTTGATCTCGTGCAGGCCGCAGCGCGGGCCGGAGGAGAGCAGGCGCAGGTCGTTGCACGTCTTCGACAGCTTCATCGCCAGCTGCTTGAGCGCTCCGTGCACCAGCACGTAGTCGCCGTTGTCGACGGTCGCCTCGACGAGATCCGGTGCGGACGTGATGTCCAGGCCCGTGACCTCCGCCAGTTTCCTTGCCGCCACTTCGGGGTAGCCGTCGGGGGTGTTGAGCGCGGTTCCGATGGCGGTGGCGCCCATGTTGACGACGAGGAACTCCTTGGCGACGCTGTTGATGTGGTCCACTTCTTCGCCGAGGTTCGTGGCGAAGGCCTTGAATTCGCGGCCGAGGGTCATCGGCACGGCGTCCTGGAGCTGGGTGCGGCCCATCTTGAGGACGTCCTTGAATTCTTCGCCCTTGGCCTCGAAGGCTTCGACGAGCTTTTCGAGTTCGGCCACGAGCTTCATCGCCTTGGCGTAGAAGGCCATGTGCAGGCCGGTCGGGTACGAGCAGTTCGTGGACTGGCTCTTGTTGACATGGTCGTTGGGATTGATGACGTCATAGCGGCCCTTGTCGAATCCCAGCAGCTCAAGCGCAAGGTTGGCGACGACCTCGTTGGCGTTCATGTTCACCGATGTGCCCGCTCCGCCCTGGAAGAGATCGGAGGGGAACTGGTCCATGCAGCGGCCCTTTTCAAGGACCTCGTCGCAGCCGGCGACGATTGCCTGGGCGATGTCATGAGGAAGCGCGTGCAGCTCCTCGTTGGCGAGCGCTGCGGCCTTCTTGACCTGCACCATGCCGATGACGAACTCGGGAACGTCCTGGACGAGGCGACCCGAGATCTTGAAGTTCTCCATTGCGCGAAGCGTATGGACGCCCCAATAGGCGTCCGCCGGAATTTCACGTTTGCCGAGAAGATCCTCTTCGATTCTCGTTTCCATGCTTTCTCCTGTCTGCTGTGGTTTGCGAGCCGTTGTTCGTGCCTTTGCGCGTGGCGGCAGCTTCCTCGTCTGCCTTCCCTAGGGCGCGCAGTCTCCTCGAAAAGCGCACGAAGCGCAGGGCAATGCCGTCGACACCGTCCCTGCCATGAAAACCCGTGTTTCCATCTCTCTCCTCGCGCCATTTCGATTCGACGTGATCTGCACTACCTTGTGTGCCAGTAGTCATCATGGTACAGCGTCGCATACGGTAAATTGACCATTTCTTTACGATTTCGCGATGGAAACGGCGGCAAACATTCGACGTGAAGCTATCGAGGATGCCGGAAAAGCCGCACATGCCCGTCCCGACACGCGCCGGCTGCCCTGCGTACCGTGCCCGTCACGCAGCGCCCCGTCGCGCCCCGCAGCCGCCCCGTGACGCCCCCGCGCATGCCGGTTCGACGCAACCCCGGGCCTTCTAGGGCGAATCTCCCTTCAGCAGGCCGGCGTCGTCGCGAATCCTTCCCGTCTCCCTCAGCTCCGCAAGCTCGGCGTCGTCGAGGCGCCGAACGGCCCTCACCTCGCACACCCGGCCCGCCACGCGGAAGTAGACGGCAAAACGGTCGACCGGTACCCAGTACACGCGCCCGTCGTCGCCTTCGCGCCGGTAGGCGGGCCGCGGATCGGCCTTGAGCAGATCGACGAGACCCTCGCGAAGGCGCTGCGGCACGGCGGCAAGTTCGCGTTCCCCGATTCGGACTTCCTCGATCGGCTGCCACGAACTCGAGGCCGTCCACCCGGCCGCCGCTTCGGGAAAGGCGTCGGCGTAGGGAATATAGGGCTTGATGTCGAAGATCGGGGTGCCGTCTGCGAGATCCATGCCGCGCACGCGCACGACGGGCCTCTTCGGACCGGCGTCGTCTATGCCTGCAAGCTCGACGCAGGACAGTCCGAGCCCGTTGGGGCGGAAGGGCGAGCGGGTCGCGAATACTCCCTGGCGCGCGCTGCCTCCCAGGCGCGGCGGACGCACGGTTGCAGTCCACGAATCGCGAAGGTTGCGCGAAAAGCTCCAGATGAGCCAGATGCGGTCGAAGCCCTCAAGTCCGCGGAGCGCGGCGGGGTTGCGGAACTCGGGTTCGAAGACGATGCGCCCTTCAAAGCGAACGAGGCCCGGCTGGCGCGGAATTCCGAACTTCGTCGTGTACGGCGTTCGGATATGGCCGATGGGGCGGATGCCGAATGGCCGGGAATCTCCTGCCCCGTTCGCGCTTTCGGAATTCCGGCCGCTCGGATTCTGGTTGCTCATGCCTCCAAGATACACGGCACCGGAACGGTGATTTTCGGGGCGAGCCGCGCCTTGTCGGCGAGGAAATGGACGAAGGATCCGAGTATGGCGACGATCATGACCGCCGCGAACGCGGTCTCGAGATACGCGAAGAAGGTGAAGGCGACATGCTCGTAGAGTCCGAGGGTCTTCAGGGCGGCAAGGCCGTCGACGGCTGCGGTCGCGGTGATGGCGAAGGGGAAGGCGAGGGCGGCGATGGCCGGCCGGAGGCCGCCGGCGAAGATTCGCGGAATCTGGACGAGTACGAGGAAGAAGAGAATCTGGGCGAGGAACACGAGCGCTGCGGCGACATGGGGATTCGGGTTCTTGAGCGACATGTAGGCGACTGCGGCCATCGACATCGGCGCGCAGGCAATCGCGAGGAAGGGCGCCTGGGCATCGGAGAGCGGCATGCTGCGCAGCCTCGCCGCGAAGGAGATTCCGAGAATCGCGAATCCGACGAGGACGAAGAGGAAGACGAAGGCGCGCAGGGGCTCGACTCCGAAGGTGCGCGAGGAGAGCGTCACGACGCCGACGGCGCAGTACGGCACGAATAGCGACGGGTCGACATCGCGTGTTTCCATCGCAACGGCGAAGCGCACCGTGAACCAGAGGAGATAGACGGCGGAGGCGACCGAAAGCGCGGCCCAGGCCCAGAATGCGACGGTCGGTGCGAGCGGCGCAAGATGGCCGGAAACGAGGATGAGGGAATAGGGGAATCCGGCGAAGACGGCCGCGCCTTGCGCGGTGCGCATCTGGGAAGCGAATTCCGCCCGATAACGACGGATGCGGCGCGTCAGGATGGCGAGAACGAGCAGGGCAATCGCGTCGATTCCCAGCGCGGTGCCGGGGCCGGCGAATCGGTTGGCCAGGCCTGCAAGCCCGGCGATTCCCAAGGCAAGGAACGCCAGCGACACGGGGATTTTCGTCACAGGAGCATTCATCATACACCTCAAGATAAATCAAGGAACAATCACTGTTTATCTCAAGTTTACTCTTAATGGGGGACTTTCATCCCAAAAACTCGCGCCGTTACGCAAATGTAACGTGCATCGCGTCACACATGAACGCATGGGGGGGGGGGCGGGGCGCTTTCGCCCGCTCGGACGAAATCCGCCCCGCCCCCAATCCATTCGGGAAGGAACATGCAAGCCGGGCCGGCCTACACGGCCCCGAGCGCCTGCTCGATGTCGGCAATGATGTCCTCGGCCGCCTCGATGCCGCAGGAGAAGCGCACGAGATCGGGCGAGATGCCCGCGGCCTCAAGCTCGGCGTCGTTCATCTGGCGGTGCGTCGCCGAGGCCGGGTGCAGGCAGCAGGTGCGGGCGTCGGCCACATGCGTGGCGATCTGGGCGAGCTTGAGATTGCCCATGAACTTCTCGGCCCTGGAGCGTCCGCCGGCCACGCCGAAGCTGACCACGCCGCAGGTTCCCTTCGGCATGTACTTCCGGGCGAGCTCGTAGTCCTCGTCGCCCGGCAGGCCCGGGTAGCGCACCCACGGGACCTTCGGATGGGCAGCGAGGAATTCGGCCACCTTCTGCCCGTTTTCGGTGTGGCGAGCCATGCGCAGGTGCAGCGATTCGAGGCCGAGAGAGAGATAGAAGGCGTTCTGCGGGGCCTGGATGGCGCCGAAGTCGCGCATGAGCTGGGCCGTGGCCTTCGTGATGAAGGCGCCTTCAAGGCCGAAATCCCGGGCGTAGGCGACGCCGTGGTAGGATTCGTCGGGCTCGGTGAGGCCGGGGAACCTGTCGGCATGGGCGAGCCAGTCGAACCTGCCGGAGTCGACGATGGCCCCGCCGACGGCCGTGCCGTGGCCGTCCATGTACTTCGTGGTGGAGTGGGTGACGATGTCGGCGCCAAATTCGACGGGTCGGCAGTTGACGGGCGTGGGGAAGGTGTTGTCGACGATGAGCGGCACGCCGTGGACGTGGGCGGCGGCGGCGAAGCGTTCGATGTCGAGCACGGCGAGGGCCGGGTTGGCGACGGTCTCGCCGAAGACGGCCTTGGTGTTCGGACGGAAGGCCGCCTCAAGCTCGGCGTCGGTGCAGCCGGGGGCGACGAAGGTGAAGTCGATTCCCATGCGCTTCATCGTGTGGGCGAAGAGGTTGTAGGTGCCTCCGTAGATCGTGGAGGCGGAGACGACGTGGTCGCCGGCGGAGGCGAGGTTGAAGACGGCGAAGAAGTTTGCGGCCTGCCCCGAAGAGGTGAGCATCGCGGCGCTTCCGCCTTCGAGTTCGGCAATCTTCGCGGCAACGGCGTCGTTCGTGGGGTTCTGGAGGCGGGTATAGAAGTAGCCGGAAGCCTCCAGGTCGAAGAGCTTGCCCATTGCGGCTGAGGATTCGTAGCGCCATGTCGTCGACTGGTAGATGGGAACCTCGCGCGGTTCGCCGTTTCCGGGACGGTAGCCGCCCTGAACTGCGACGGTATCGATATGCATGCTGCCTCCTTCGGCCTCGTTCGTGCGCGCCGGCGCCTGCCGGCGCCTGCCGGGCCAGTCTACGCGCACACGGCGGACCGCGGCGCTCCCG
>CACYEE010000245.1 GCA_902773415.1 uncultured Actinomyces sp. | reverse complement strand
CGGGTTGTCGTCGGTGATGCGCTCGTACATGTCGAAGAGGTTGCCGTACTTGGCGGAGACGGCATCCTTGCCCATGCGGCCGATGGCTTCGGAGAAGTCGAGGTAGACGCCGCGACGGCCGTCGGTGCCGACTTCCGGGCCGACGCCTCGGCCTTCGTCGCACATGTTCTTCGCCTGGCGCGAGGCGATGTCGCGCGGAACCAGGTTTCCGAAGGCCGGGTAGATGCGTTCGAGGTAGTAGTCGCGGTCTTCTTCGGGAATCTGGCGGGGATCCTTCGAGCAGTCCTCGGCCTTCTTCGGGACCCAGATGCGGCCGTCGTTGCGCAGCGATTCCGACATGAGGGTCAGCTTCGACTGGTATTCGCCGTGCTGCGGGATGCAGGTCGGGTGGATCTGCGTGAAGCACGGGTTGGCGAAGTAGGCGCCTTTCTTGTATGCGCGCCAGGCGGCGGAGCCGTTGCAGCCCATCGCGTTGGTGGACAGGAAGAAGACGTTGCCGTATCCGCCGGTGCACAGCAGCACGGCGTCGGCGGTGTGGGCCGTGACCTCGCCGGTGACCATGTTGCGGGCGATGATGCCGCGCGCACGGCCGTTCTTGACGATGAGTTCCATCATTTCGTGGCGGGCGAAGGGTTCGACGGTGCCTTCGGCGACCTGGCGTTGGAGGGCCTGGTAGGCGCCGATGAGCAGCTGCTGGCCGGTCTGGCCGCGGGCGTAGAAGGTGCGGGAGACCTGCACGCCGCCGAAGGAGCGGTTGTCGAGGTAGCCGCCGTATTCGCGGGCGAAGGGAACGCCTTGGGCCACGCACTGGTCGATGATCTGGCGCGACACTTCGGCCAGGCGGTACACGTTCGATTCGCGCGAACGGTAGTCGCCGCCCTTGATCGTGTCGTAGAAGAGCCTGAAGACCGAGTCGTTGTCGTTCTTGTAGTTCTTCGCCGAGTTGATGCCGCCCTGGGCGGCGATCGAGTGGGCTCGACGTGCCGAGTCCTGGTACCAGAAGCATTTGACGTTGTAGCCCATTTCGCCGAGCGACGCGGCCGCGGCGCCGCCCGCCAGGCCCGATCCGACGACGATGATGTCGATTTTGCGGCGATTGGCCGGGTTGACCAGGCGCATGTCGAACTTGCGCTTCTCCCACATCTTTTCGAGTTCGACGTCGGGAGCCTTCGTATCGGCGATTTCCTCGCCGAGAGTGTAATAAACCTTGTCAGCCATTAATTCTCAGCTCCTTAGGAAACCAGTCCGAAAAGAATGGCCGTCGGAGGAAGCATGAAGCCGACGAGCAGGGCAAGCGCGCAGATTGCGGATAGCGCGCGGAAGCCGGCTTCGCGGCCGGTGCGTTCCAGGCCAAGGGTTGCCAGCGCTGAAAAGACGCCGTGGTTGACATGCAGCGCCAGGAAAATCATGGCAACCAGGTAGATCAGCCACACCCACCAGACCTGGAAGGACGAAACGACGAGCATGTACGGGCTCGGATCGCCGTTGACGGTCGCGTCGAGATCGCCGACGTTGAACTTCGCGATGGTGAACTGGAAGAGGTGGAAGACGATGAAGAAGAGGATGAAGAGGCCGCCGAAACGCATGGTCTCGGCCCTGCCGTAGATGTAGGACTTCTTCTGTCCCTTCTTCACCTTGTACTGTTCCGGGCCGCGGGCTTCGATGCCGCGCTTCCATGTGGAGATGGCGGCCCATACGTGAAGGACGAGCGCAATCAGCAGGCCAATACGCATCAGCCAGACCCCGCCCTTGTGCGGGAGAATGGGATACAGAAGATCTTCCTGGAGGAAGTGAGCGTAATGGTCGAATGCCTCCTGGCCCATGAGCATCTTCAGATTGCCGTACATGTGGAACAGAACGAACAACACGAAAATCAGGCCAGTCACAGCCATGATCACCTTGAGGGCAACCCTGGTCTGCCGGCCCTTGTTCTGGGTTAGTTGTGGAGTAGACACGATTCAACCGTATACGAGGTAACGGCCGTCACCTTGCCGCTGGCGATTAATGAAAAGCATTAGTGCCGTAATTTAGAGAACACCGCTCTTTCGCACATGACTTTCGTCCCACCTTTACCATTCCTTTACGAAAACCACGCCCATCGAAACAGGCATGACCGCAGGCGCACCCCACGCGGCATTCGCAGTCCGCCACGGCCACCCGCGTCGAACGGCTCCACGCATCTCCCAGCCCGGCCGCGTGCGAAACCGTGGTAAAGATTTCACTAGACAAGGACGTTAGTCCCGACCATCCCTCCGCATGGCAATCCCGTCCTCGCGCCCGAAATACCGCCGAATTCGCCCGACGGAAACAAAACCGCGACTGTCGTACAAACCCCTCGCCACCTCGTTCCCCTCGCGGACGGCAAGGCGAACCGCCCTCCCGCGCGGCACATGCCCCAGAAGATCGTCAAGCAGGATGCCGCCCGCCCCGCGCCCGCGCCACCCCGGAGCCACCCCGAGCGTGAGAATCTCCGCGTCGCCGCCACCAGCGTCGCCCCGCACCGGCTCCCCCACCGCCCGAAGCGCAACGCAGCCCGCCGCAACGACATCGCCACGCGCCTGCAAACCCCGCGAAGGCAAGGCATACACGAGACACACGCATCCCCCATCGTCAAGAATCTCCCGCCACATCCACCGCGGCCACGCCTCCCGCGAAGAAAAAACCCTCGCATCGAAATCGGCCAGGACCCCCGTCCACCGGGCATCGGCACGAAAACGAACCAGCCCCAGGGCCTCCAAGAACCCCTCGCGCGACACCGTCATGCAGACGGCTGCGGCACGCCGCCGCCATGAATATCGGGACGGCGAAGATACAGGGGCTCCGTCGAAAAGACCGCGTCGCACCCCTGCGCACGCAAAAACTCGACACGCGCCACCATCGCCTCCGGCAAACACGACACGACATGCGCATCGCCCAGCAGCCGCGGATACAACCCCTCGCGCGACACCACCAGCCGCGCCGGCCTCCGCTCCAGCTCCGCCGCCACATCCGCGGGCTTCACGATCCGAGGCCCGTCAAGCACCTCAAGCGCCCCGGCCACCCCGCTGCGGCGCGCCCGAAGCGCAAACAGTTCGCGGCGCCTCGCATCCACAAGCGCCAGCACCTCGCCAGCCTCTCCAACGCCCGCAACCGCAAGCGCCTCAAGCGACCCCGCCCCGTACACGGGCAGCCCCCACGCGGCCGCAAGCATCCGGGCCGTCATCAGCCCGGCCCTCAGGCCCGTAAAGGCTCCCGGCCCGCGCCCCGCCACAACGGCATCGGGCCGCTCCACGCCCGCCTCGTCGAGAATACGGGACACCATCGGCACAAGCGTCTCCGCGTGATGGCGCGAATCGGGGCTCTCCCACGACGCCTTCGCCACGCACGCGCCGCCGCCCCCACGCTCGACAAGGCCGATCACGGAACGGTCGGAAGTATCAATCGTCAAATACGCAGTCACGAGAAACCCTTTCCTGAAAACTCGTCGCCCGGCACCGAAACGCCGCCCGGACGCTCGCCGATCGGCGTGCGCGCCACATTGCCGGCACCTGCCGGCTCGCCACCGGTCCGCCCCGAACCGTCACGCGACGCCGCCTTCCGAACAGGCTTGTCGACAACGCGAATCCGCTGCGCCCCGCGGCGCACCACCCGCGAAACCTCGCCCCGCTCGCGCATCACATGCCGATGCCCATCCCCCTCGGCCCGCCCCGAGCCCGAATCGGCCCCGCTCGCGTTCCCGCCCGAATCCATGAGGTCGCGGCGATACCAGACAGTCGCGGCAAGCACGACCGCGAGCGCGACAAGCGCCCCGGCCACCCACCGCACCGGATTGGCCCCCGCCATCGCCGGGCCCGGAGTCGCCGTCGCCGTCGGCGTATTGGCCGTGGCCAAATCGGACACGATTGCAAGGAAGGAGGAAACCGGGAGGGAACCGGCCACGTAGGAACGCGCAACCGGGTCAAGCGGAGTCACCATCTGGTCGGCCGAGATAAGGAAAAAGCCTCCGATATCCTTCGATTTCCCGAGAGACGGCTCGACAAGCAGGCGCGCGCCGGCCGGAATCTCGGCGAGCGTCGTCGCAAAGCCCTGGGAATCCGACACGGAGACGGCCGCAACGTCCGGCTTCGCATGCAGCAGCGCAATCGTGCCGACGAACGTTCCGCGAAGCCGCAGCGGCGCCGCCCAGTAGCCGCTCGCCTTGAGCCCGCCTCCGGCGTAGCCGTAGGCCTCCACCGGCGCCCCGATTTCCGAAGGGGCGAGCGTCGGCAGGGATTCGGCGGCGTGCGAACGCAGGTACGGCCCGGCGGAAGCGGCGAGCCACTGTTCGACTGCCGCCGCGTCGTTTTCGTCGGCAAGGCACGGATCGGCAAGAACCAGCGCGGAAAGGCTTGAAAGGACGGAGGCGACGATGAGCGCGAGGGCGAGGGTGCGCGCCCAGGCGGAGCGAGGTGCCGCGTGCGGGGCGGGTTTAGGCGCGACGCCGGACGCAGGCTCCGGCCCGGGTTCGGTGCCCGACTTGGATACGACACGGGATTGAAGCACGACGCCCGGTTCGGAATCCAAGCCGGGTTTAGGCACGACGCCCGACGCAGGCTCCGGCAAAATGGCGGGCGCGCTCATGCCGTCTCCCCAAGCGCGGCGGCGAGAGCACACGAGCGGGGGCCCGATGCGGAAATCTCAAGACGACGCGGAGTGTCCGCATACAGGTCGCCAACGGAAAGGCCAGCCTCGGAACCCTCGGGGCGAACAATCCTCACCGCAAGGCGGTCGGCCGAAAGGATTTCCGTCTTCCCTTCGCCCCATTCCACAACCGTCACGGAATCCTCCAGGGAAGCGTCAAGGTCGAGGGCGTCAAGCTCGTCAAGGCCCGCAAGACGGTAGGCGTCGACGTGCACGAGATCCGGGCCGCCGGCACGGTTCGCGTGAACCATCGCAATGACGAAAGTAGGCGACTGGATGCGCCCGCCT
>CACYEE010000244.1 GCA_902773415.1 uncultured Actinomyces sp. | reverse complement strand
CTCCTCGGCGTCGCCACGCAAAACGTGGACAACCTGCACGCGAAAGCCGGAAGCCGCAACATCGCCGAACTGCACGGAAACTTCATGCGCGTCGCCTGCACCGACTGCCGCGGCATCTTCCCCCGCGACGGCCAGATCGACGAACTGATTCGCGGCGCCAACCCCGCCATCAAGCCCGATCCGAACCCCGCAAACGCCGCCGTCCTCGCCGCCGCCGACCGCGAATCCGCCGAAAAGTCGAGTTTCGCCGTGCCGCCTTGCCCCTCATGCGGCGGCCTGCTCAAACCCGCCATCACCTTCTTCGGGGAATCCCTGCCGGATGCCGCCCTCGACGCCGCATTCGCGATGGCACGCCGGGCGGAAGCCGTCCTTGTGGCAGGTTCCTCGCTTTTCGTGCAGACCGCGGTCTGGGTTTTGCGCGAAGGCCTCGCCCACGGCGCTAAACTTATGGTTGTTAATCGCGGACAGACCGCCGCCGACGACATTGCCGACCTGCGCATCGAAGGCGGCTGTTCGCAGGTACTGGCCGGCGTCGCCGACACGCTCCTCGGCGAGAAGCGCTGACGGCGACGCACCCGCGACGCAGGGATACCCGTGGAAGGGGACAACATGAATCCGCACCGCACAGGGCAAGGACGCAGCCGGCGAGGCGCGCTCCTGGCCGCCCTCATGCTCCCGGTGGCGCTGCTGCTGTCGGGCTGCCAGCTCAATGCGGGCATTTCGGTGACATCGGGCGGCATGCTCGTGGTCGACATCGAGTTTCGCGACGAAACGGGAACCCTGAAGAACGCGAACATCGACTGTTCCTCCTTCGGCATCAAATCCTCCGATTTCCCCGGCGCGCTCTCGGCGGACATCCCCGAAGACGTGACGCCCGGCGAAGTCGCCTGCCGGATCCACGGCGTCGCCGAAAACGCGGTCGGCAGCGGAATGCTGTCCGATTCCGGCTCGACCTACACCCTCACGCTCGGAAAATCGATGATCCAGGGGCTCGGGCGCCTCCCCGCCGGAGCGACGTCGCGCCTGAAAACGAAGATCGTGGTGAAGATGCCCGGCGAAATCGTCAGCGCGACGCCGGGAGGCGAAGTCGAAGGCTCGAAGGTCACGTATGCGGATGCGGCAATCCTCCAGTCCGGCGAAATCGTGATCGAAGGCAAGAAGAGCGACGGGGTGTCCCCGATGCTGTGGGTCGGTGCCGGCCTCGTGGCGGTACTCGTCGCCCTCGTCGCGGTCATGTGGGTGTTCCGGCGCAGGCGCACCGGCGTGGGCGACGGCGACCCCGACGATGCGGAAATCGTCAAGCCCGAGCAGTTCGCGGACACCGCAAAGGGCGAAGACCTCAAGGTGCGCGAGCATGTGGAACAGCTTGCGCCCGCCTCCACCACGGAATCCGCCGTGGATTTCGATACGCTGCCGGACAGTTTCGAGCTCGATTCCGATGCGGCCGAACTGGGCGAGGAAATCGGAATGGTGACGCCGCTCGAACACGGCGCAGGCGCGGACGCGGTACCGCGCGAAGCCTCGAAGATCCTTCCCGCAATCCCCGCCGCGAATACCGAGACTTCCCCGATTCCGGGCATGCCGCCGCGCATGCCCATGCCCGACGAGCTCATGGCGGACTACGGCGTCGCCGAACCGGATGCGCCGATGCCGGAAACCCCGGCGGCCCCCGGCGCTCCTGCTGCGGCCGACGTGCCTACGATGCCCGGCCTGCCTCCGATTCCGGGCGTCGGGGACGTTCCCGCGCTTCCCGACATCGACGGGCCGATCGACGAAGGAACCGCCTCGCAAATGCCTCCCCGCATTCCCTTCGACGAGGACCTCGACATCGCGGCCGCGCTTCGCGAGGAATAGCGGCCGGGTTCGGGCCGTCTCGCAAGGGCGCGCACCCGTCGGGCGGGAAAAGGGGACAGGCAACCGTGCCGCGGCGCGAAACCGCGTCGCGACACCCGAAACGCGGGCGCTGTCGCACATCTCGCACAGGGCCTCCGCGTCGGCCAAATCACGCCGAAACAATGCGCCCGGGAGTGTGCGCAAACAAGGCCAAACGCATGGGCAGGCTCGCGCGCGCACGCTAGAATCTGCCTTGTACGCCAACATCGCAACAAGGAAGGATACGCGATGACTGATAAGTCCTACACTGTCGAGGACGTTCGCGCCGACGCGCCCGCCGAAGCGCCTGACGAGCTCGTTGCCTGGGTTGCCGAGCAGGCCGAGCTCTGCAAGCCGGATGCGATCTACTGGTGCGACGGCTCGGACGCCGAGTGGGATCGCCTCACCTCCCAGATGGTCGAGTCCGGCATGTTCGTCAAGCTCAACGAGGAGAAGCGCCCGAACAGCTTCCTCGCCCGCTCCACGCCGGACGACGTCGCCCGCGTCGAGGCCCGCACCTTCATCTGCTCCGAAAAGGAGGAGGACGCAGGCCCGACCAACAACTGGCACGACCCGAAGGAAATGAAGGAAATCCTCGGCGGCAAGTTCGACGGCGCCATGCGCGGCCGCACGATGTACGTCATCCCCTTCTCGATGGGCCCGCTTGGCGGCCCGATTTCCCAGCTCGGCATCGAACTCACCGACTCCCCCTACGTCGTGTGCAACATGCGCATCATGACCCGCATGGGCACCGCCGCCCTCAAGCTCATCGGCGAGGGCAAGGAATGGGTGCCGGCCGTACACTCCGTCGGCATGCCGCTGCGCGACGCCGAGGGCAACACCGTCGAGGACGTCACCTGGCCGTGCAACGACGACAAGTACATCACCCAGTTCCCCGAGACCCGCGAAATCTGGTCCTACGGCTCCGGCTACGGCGGCAACGCCCTGCTCGGCAAGAATTGCTTCGCGCTGCGCATCGCCTCCGTCATGGCGCGCGACGACGGCTGGATGGCCGAGCACATGCTCATCCTCCGCCTCACCGACGAAAAGACCGGCAAGCAGTACCACGTAACCGCCGCCTTCCCGTCGGCCTGCGGCAAGACCAACCTCGCCATGCTCCAGCCCACCATCCCCGGCTACAAGGTCGAGACCCTTGGCGACGACATCGCCTGGATGCGCCCCGGCCCCGACGGCCGCCTCTACGCCATCAACCCGGAGGCCGGCTTCTTCGGCGTCGCCCCCGGCACGCAGTACGGCACCAACCCGATGGCCATGGACACCATGACGGGCAACACGATCTTCACGAACGTGGCCCTTACCGACGATGGCGACGTGTGGTGGGAAGGCATCGACGATCCGATGCCCGAGCACCTCATCGACTGGCATGGCAACGACTACACGAAGGCCGACGCGGAGGCCGGCAAGCTCGCCGCGCACCCGAACTCGCGCTTCACGGTGCCCGCTTCGCAGTGCCCGATCATCTGCCCCGACTGGGAGGCTCCCCAGGGCGTGCCGATCGACGCGATTCTCTTCGGCGGCCGCCGCGCCACGAACGTGCCGCTCGTCGCCGAGCAGTACGAGGCCGCCCACGGCGTGTTCATCGGCGCCTCGGTCGCGTCCGAGCAGACCGCCGCGGCCGAGGGCAAGGTCGGCGCCCTGCGCCACGACCCCTTCGCAATGCTCCCCTTCTGCGGCTACCACATGGCCGACTACTGGGGCCATTGGCTCGAACTCCAGGAGGAGCTGGGCGAGAAGTTCCCGAAGGTCTACCAGGTCAACTGGTTCCGCAAGGATTCCGAGGGCAACTGGCTCTGGCCGGGCTACGGCGACAATTCGCGCGTGCTCGACTGGATTGTCAAGCGCGTTGCGGGCGAAGTCGATGCCGTCGAGGGCGTGACCGGCCTCTACCCGAAGTACGAGGACTTCAACCTTGAGGGTCTCGACGAGGTCACCGAGGAAGTCTGGGACAAGCTCTACGACATCGATCCCGATGCGTGGGCTGCCGAGATGGACGACACCGAGGAGTACTTCGAGCAGTTCGGCGAGAAGCTCCCGGCGCAGATCGCCGAGCAGCTGGCCAAGTTCCGCGAGCGCATCGAGGCTGCGAAGGCCTGAGTTCTCTTTGGCCTGGCAGGCTTGATGGAGGCCCGGTTTCCCGCGTGGGGGCCGGGCCTCCTGCTTTGTGTTTGCGTTCCGCGGGCGTATCGCGGGGGTCAGGCACCATCGATACGCCCTCCGGGCTTTTCGTTTAGGGTGCGAGGCGGGCGATTGCGCGGTAGGGGATGCCGGTGAGCCGCTGGATGCGGCGAATCGAAAAGCCGTTGCGGCGAAGAGAACGAATCGCCTTGTCTCGTTCGCGTTGCGGGAGGGCGGGGACGGCGCGGGACGGGTCGGGCAGGCCGAGAATCTTGGAGGCGACGGCGAGCGCGTCCTCGTCTTCCATCGCCGTCGAGCCCCGCGTTGCGACGCTGCTGCCGCCAAGAAACTCGTTGTCGGCGTGGG
>CACYEE010000243.1 GCA_902773415.1 uncultured Actinomyces sp. | reverse complement strand
GGCGATTTCGCATGTTCTGGAGGGGGACGCGAAGATTGTCGCCTGTGCGTCGACGGGCAACACGTCGGCTTCGGCGGCGGCCTACGCGGTTGCGGCGGGCCTGGAATGCGCGGTGGTTCTTCCGGCCGGAAAGATCGCGGCGGGCAAGCTCGCCCAGGCGGTCATGCACGGCGCGAAGCTCGTGGCTGTCGACGGCAATTTCGACGACTGCCTGAACATGGTGCGCGAACTGACCGAGAAGTATCCGGTGGCGCTGGTGAATTCGGTGAACCCGTACCGCTTGCAGGGCCAGAAGACCGCCTCCTTCGAGATCGTCGACGAGCTGGGCGACGCCCCTGACGTTCACATTCTTCCTGTGGGAAACGCGGGCAACATTTCCGCCTACTGGATGGGGTACATGGAGTATGCGGGAAGGACGACGCCGGCTTCGATGGACGACGCCGCAACGAGGCTGGAGCCTCGCGCGACGAAGGTTCCGCAGATGTGGGGCTTTCAGGCGTGGAACGCCGCGCCGCTCGTGCTCGGACATCCGGTCGAGAAGCCCGAAACGATTGCGACGGCAATCCGCATCGGCAACCCGGCTTCGTGGAGGTACGCCGAGGATGCGCGCGATTCTTCCGGCGGTTTCATCGACCGCGTGAGCGACGAGGAGATTGTCGAGGCCCAGTCGGTTCTTGCCGCGGAATCCGGCATTTTCGTCGAGCCTGGTTCGGCGGCTTCGATTGCGGGCCTGCTCAAGGCCGCCGCCGCGGGCAAGGTGCCCGAGGGGGCGACGATTGCCTGTACGGTGACGGGCAATGGCCTGAAGGATACGGCCACGGCGCTTTCGGGCAAGGGCGAGCTCGCTTTCGATCCGATTGCTCCGACCGCCGATGCGGCGGCCGCGGCGCTGTCTTTGTAGCTGTCAACCGGGCGCTGTGGGGTCGGGTCCGGTTCGGGCCGGACCTCCCGTTTGGGGACGGGCCCCAAACGGGAGGATTCTCCGGAACGGGGCCCGTCCCCAAACGGGAGGCGGAGTTCCCGCGTCCGCTCCTTCGACCGCCAGCGCCGAACGCCGAAAGGAAACCCGCAATGCGTCTTGCCCGCGACCGCGCCCGCGTGCGCGTGCCCGCCACCTCCGGCAACCTTGGCCCCGGCTTCGACTGCATGGGAATGGCCCACGACCTGTGGGACGAGGTCGAGGTCCGCATGACGACGGGCCCTACCCGAGTCGACATCGAAGGCGAAGGCGCCGGCATTCTTCCTCGCGACGGCTCCCACCTTGTCCTTGTCGCGCTTCGCCGCGCGCTTGACGTTGCCGGCGTCGCCTATTCGGGCTTCGAGCTGAAAGCGACGAACGGCATCTTCCAGGGGCGCGGCCTCGGTTCGTCGGCTGCGGCCGTCGTTGCGGGCCTCATGCTTGCCCGCGGGCTCGTCGAAAAGCCGGAGGACCTCAACGACGAAGTCCTCCTCACCCTTGCCACGGAGTTTGAAGGCCACCCCGACAATGCCGCTCCCGCGATTTACGGCGGTGCCGTCGTGGCGTGGACCGAACGCGAGGAGGACGCGCCGGCCGGAGAAAAGCCGCCTTTCGTCAACGCCGAAGGCGTGTACGCGAAAGCCGCGCCGATCGGGCTTGCCGAGGCGACGAAGACGACGCTTCTCGTGCCGGACTTCGAGCTTCCGACCTCCCTCGCGCGCTCCGTGCTGCCCGGCGAGGTGCCCCACAAGGACGCCGCCTTCAACGCCTCGCGCGCGGCAATGCTTGTTCTTGCGCTTCAAGGGCGCCCGGATCTGCTCATGCAGGCCACCGAGGAACGCCTTCACCAGAACTACCGGGCCGAATCCCTTGGGGCTTCCTGGCAGGTTCTTGCCGACCTGCGCGAAGCCGGCTGGCCTGCGGTGATTTCGGGGGCAGGCCCGTCGATTCTCGTTTTTGACAGCGTGGACGCGCAGACCCGGCGAGTTCTCGCCGGCAAGGGCTTCATGGCTTTCGATTCGGGCAGCACTCCGGGGGCGCGGATTCTCTAGCGTCGCCGGGCCGATTGGCGCTCGCGCCCGGAAACGCCGGAAGCTCCTGCGGGGCGACTGGGCTTGGGGGTTCTGTCGCCGGGCCCGCGCGGAGGCGACACGCTTTCCTTTTTCGTGCCATGTAGGGCGACGCGACGGCGCGGCACGGACCTTTGACTGTTGCTCCTGTCACACGCATGTCGTGATTTTGCCGAGTTTCTGCGAGCCTGTGCCGATTATTGCTAGAGTTGTCGCATGGCGTCGGGCTTTTTCCGACGCATGATGCCCCGTTTTGCGGCAGTCGCCATGTTTTTGGGCCTGCACCGCGGGCATGATCCCCCTCATGACAAGCCGGTACGAACCGGCATGAAAGTACGCCCGTATCCGGGCGAAGCGAAGGAAACAGCCTCGTGAGCGAAAAGAATGCGTCGGCCTCCATTTCCACCATGCGTGTGGCCGACTTGCGCGAATACGCGAAATCCAAGGGAATCAAGATCGACCCGAAGGCGAAGAAGGCCGACATCATCGCCGCGATTCGGGAAGTGGAGCCTGCCCGTCGCGGCCGGCCCCGCAAGGAAGCCGAGCCGGTGCGGCAGGTCGAGGCTGCGCCGCAGGCGGCCCCCCAGGAGGACGAAGCCGCGGTCGCGCCCGAATCCGAGAAGGCCGAGGCCACGGCGGAACAGCCGGAGGCCGGTGCGAACACGGAAGGCCAGGAAGACCGGGACGGGCAGCGGGAGGGCCGCACGCGCCGTGACCGCGCGAAGGAGAACGACCCTGCCGAACCGAAGGTGCCGGCCTCCGTCGACGAAATCGTGCTTCCCGACCGTTCGGGCGAGGGGGCCGAGAGCGCCGAGGAGCGTTCGGGCGGGCGCAGGAGCCGGACCCGCAGCCGCAGCCGCCGCGAACGCAACGGCAACGGAGTCGGGCAGAACCAGCAGCGCGACCGCAACGACCGCCAGGAACGTCCCGAGCGTCAGGAACGCAAGGCCGAACTCGATGCGATTGGCGACTCCGCCGAACGTCGCTCCCGCCAGGGCCAGCAGCAGGCCCAAAACCATCAGGCCCAGGGTCAGCAGGGCGAGGAGTACCTCATCCCCGTCGCCGGCATTCTCGACAAGCAGGGCAACGCCTTCTTCTTGCGCACCGGCGGATACCTGCCCGGCACGAACGACGCGATCGTGCCCGTCCATGTCATGAAGCAGTACGGCCTTCGCCGCGGCGACGCCGTCGTCGGCGCGGTGCGCGAGCCGAACGAGAACCAGAACCAGTACAACCGTCGTCGCGGAGGCCGCAACGGCAACAACAACCGCCGCTGGAACAACGGCCAGCCGCGCCACAAGCAGCTTGTGCAGGTCGATGCCATCAACGGGCTGACGCCCGAAAAGTCGGCCGAGCGCCCCGAATTCGGCAAGCTGACGCCCCTGTACCCGCAGGAGATGATTCGTCTGGAGACGGACACGAAGGGCCTGACGACGCGCGCCATCGACCTTGTGGCCCCGG
Organism: uncultured Actinomyces sp.; assembly: GCA_902773415.1. Classification (GTDB taxonomy): domain Bacteria; phylum Actinomycetota; class Actinomycetes; order Actinomycetales; family Actinomycetaceae; genus RUG11864. The sequence goes on along the minus strand of CACYEE010000243.1, from coordinate 6,032 downwards.
TCGGAAAGGGCCAGCGAGGCCTCATCGTGTCCCCGCCGAAGGCAGGCAAGACGATGACGATGCAGCAGATCGCGACGGCGATCGCGAAGAACGATCCGTCGATCCACATCATGGTGGTGCTTGTCGACGAGCGTCCCGAGGAGGTGACGGACATGCAGAGGCTGGTGTGCGGCGAGGTCATTTCCTCGACTTTCGACCGTCCGGCCTCCGACCATACGATTGTCGCCGAGCTCGCGATCGAACGCGCCAAGCGCCTTGTCGAGCTGGGCCAGGATGTCGTGGTTCTTCTCGATTCGCTTACGCGCCTGTCGCGCGCCTACAATCTCGCCGCTCCGGCTTCGGGCCGCATCCTGTCCGGCGGCGTGGACGCGGCGGCGCTCTACCCGCCGAAGAAGTTCTTCGGCGCGGCCCGCAATATCGAAAACGGCGGTTCGCTGACGATTATCGCATCGGCGCTCGTGGAGACCGGCTCGAAGATGGACGAGGTGATTTTCGAGGAGTTCAAGGGCACCGGCAACATGGAACTGCGCCTGTCGCGCCAGCTTGCCGATCGCCGCATCTTCCCGGCAATCGACGTGAACGCTTCGGGCACGCGCCGCGAAGAGCTGCTGTATTCGCCCGAAGAGCTCAAGGTCATCTGGCAGCTGCGCCGGGGCATGGGCATGCGCGAACCCGCCGATGCCTCCGATTTCTTCCTCAAGCGCCTGCGGGCGACCGAGTCGAACGGCGATTTCCTCGTGTCGATCATGCGTCAGCTTCAGAACGCGGGAACGGCGACGAGCGTCTGACGGGCCGTGGCGAGGGGCCGGCCCGCAAGGCGGTACCCGACGTCGGGTGGGAAAAGGGAGCAGTTCCCGTTTCTCGCCCGTTCTGTCCCCGGTTTTCGCTTGGGTGCCGGGCAGCGCGGCCGCCGTCGCGAATGCGCGGAAAGGGGAAGGCAATGAGCGGCGATGCCGGTGCGAGGCGGGCCCTTGCGGCCCGGGGCGTCCTGCCCGAGCATCTTGGTCTGTGCATGCATGCCCTCGCCGCCTGCGGGATGGCGTCCGGTGCCGGCGATTTCACGATGCTGGAATCCGGCATGACGAATACGAGCTACCGTTTTTCCTTCGACGGGGCACGCTATCTTCTTCGCGTTGCCGGCAAGGGCACGGAGGCGATTGTCGACTGTGCCCAGGAGTTCGAGGTCTATCGGCTTTTGGAGGGTGCCGGCATCGCCGACCGCGTCGTATTCCTTGAGGAGGCGACGGGAATCAAGGTTGCGGAGTTCGTCGAGGGGGCTCGCATGTGCGACCCGTCGAATCCTCGGGACGTGCGCCGCTGCATGGAGCATCTGCGTCGCTTCCACGACTTCGCGAGTGCGCAGGCCCTGGGTTCCCCGCTCATCGGCGATTTCGACTTCATGGCCAGGCTGGCCGAATGCGAGAACGCGGTCGTGGGGGATATGCCGGCCCGGTTCCCCGACTACTGCGAGGTGCGGGCGAAGGCCGCGCGGGCGTGGGCCGAGATCGAGGCGTCGGGCCCGCAACGCTGCCTGTGCCACATCGATCCTGTTGCCGCGAATTTCCTTGTGCGCGCCGACGACGTTCTTCTCGTCGACTGGGAGTATGCGGCAATGGCGGACCCGCATGTGGACATTGCGATGTTCTGCGTCGATGCCGGCTACGGCAGGGAGCGGATCGACGAGGCGGTGCGCCTGTATGTCGGGGGCGAGCCCGACGGGGCCGTGCGGGCCAGAATCTACGCCTACTGCGCGTTGGCGGGCCTGTTGTGGACGGTGTGGTGCGAAGTCCGGCGCGAGGCCGGCGGTTGCGCATACGACGATTACCAGAAGGCCCAGTATGCCTATGCCCGGACGTTTCTTGACCTCGCCCGGAGCGTGGCGTAGCGGTTTCGCGGCGGCTGTTGCCGTTGCGTCGGGGCGGGCGCGATGGCGTCGGCGTCGGCCTTGGCCAGGTGTCAGTGGCCGTGGCTTTCGAGGCGGGTCCGCCATCGGATGGCCGCTTCGGGGTAGTCGGTGAAGATTCCGTCGACGCCGGCTGCGAACAGGCGTCGGAATGTCGTGAAGTCGTCGACGGTCCACGCGTTGACCTCGACGCCGGCTTCGTGGCATTCGGCGACGAGTTCCGGCGTGACCATCGCGGCCGAGGGGTGCCAGGCGGCGAAGCCGTGGCGCGTGCAGTAGTCGGCGAGGTAGGCGCGGGCTCCGGCTTCTTCCCATACGAGCGCGCCGAGCTTGGCGCGGGGTGCGATTTCGCGCATGAGCAGGAGGGAGACATGGTTGAAGCTGGAGAGGAGCACCTTGTCTTGCAGGCCGTGGCGGGCGATCGTGTCCCAGATTTTCCGTTCGATGTCTGGGTAGGGAACGAGGTCGGTCTTGATTTCGACGTTTGTGTCGACGCCGTTTGCCGCAGCCCATTCGCAGTATTCCTCGAAGGTGGGGATTGGGGCGGCGGGGTGGCGCCCTTCGTGGTGGCTGGCCGCGTTGGTCTTGCGGAGTTCGTCGAGCGTGCGATGGGCGACGGGGCCTGAGGCGTCCGTTGTTCGTTCGAGCAGTTCGTCGTGGATGAGGACGATGTGGCCGTCCCTGGTCAGGTGGCAGTCGAGTTCGATGGCGTCGGCTCCGGCTTTGTGGGCTTTCCGGTAGGCCAGCATCGTGTTTTCCGGGTAGATGCCGCTGTAGCCGCGGTGGGCGAAGATCTTCATGGGCAAATCCTACGTGCTTTCCGGTTTCGTGTTCCATGCGGGGACGGGGTCGTTTTTCTTCGCATGGACGAAAACTTGCCCCGTCGATTTGTACGGGCGACGCGAGTGCGCGAGGTTGCTCACGCGGGCGTGCGCGGCGGCGGCATGCCGTGCGATAATGGCGTGTCATCATCATCGGTTTCCGGTTCACCGGTTCGCGTGCCGCATCGGCTTTCGGGTTCGTCGGGCGAGGCGGCACGGGCATGGGCTACGCATGGGTGCCCGGCCTGCGGATTGGACCCGGAGGCGCGTATCGAATCCAAGGAGATGCCATGAAGCAGGGAATCCACCCTGATTACCACGAGATTTCCGTGAGCTGCACCTGCGGCAACGAGTTCGTCACCCGTTCGACCTATGAAGGCGAGCATCTTCGCGTCGACGTGTGCAACGCCTGCCATCCGTTCTACACGGGCAAGCAGAAGATTCTCGATACCGGCGGCCGCGTCGCCCGCTTCGAGGCTCGCTACGGCAAGCGCAAGAAGTAGCTTCGTTGACGCTGGCGCCGGCACGTTCGTGTCGGCGCCTCGTCGTATCTTCAGGCGGAAATGTGCGGGGCCTGTCCCCAAAACGGAGAAACCACCCGTTTGGGGCCTGTCCCCAAACGGGAGGAGGGAAAGAATGAGCACCCACGAAGAACAGCTCGCCGAGGCGATGCGCGCGGAATGCAAGGACATCGAGGCGCAGATGGCGAGCCCGGAAGTCCTTGCCCGCCCCGAAAAGCTGACGGCCCTCGGCCGCCGCTACGCCGAACTCGGGCGCGTCGTCAAGGTCTACGAACGCTACGAAACGGCACGGGCCGACCTGGCGGAAACCCGCGAGATCGTGGCGGGCGGCGGCGAGGACGCGGAACTCTTCCGCGACGAGCTTCCCGGCCTCGAGCAGGCCTTCGAGGAGCTGGCCGCCGAACTCAAGAACGTCCTCATTCCGCGCGACCCGGACGACGCCCGCGACGCCATCGTCGAAATCAAGGCCGGCGCCGGCGGGGAGGAATCCGCCCTCTTCGCCGGAGACCTCCTGCGCATGTACCAGCGCTACGCCGAATCGAAGGGGTGGGGCACCCGGATTCTTTCCTCCGCCCCCACCGACCTGGGCGGCTACAAGGAAGTCCAGATGGCGGTGCGCCTCAAGGGCGCCCCGGAGGACCCTGCCGAGGGCGTGTGGGCCCATCTCAAATACGAGGCGGGCGTCCACCGCGTCCAGCGCATCCCCGTCACCGAATCCCAGGGCCGCATCCACACGAGCGCCGCAGGCGTCCTCGTCTTTGCCGAGGTCGACGACCCGGGCGAGGTCGAAATCGACCAGAACGACCTGCGCATCGACGTTTTCCGTTCTTCGGGCCCGGGCGGCCAGTCGGTCAACACCACCGATTCGGCGGTGCGCATCACCCACCTTCCCACGGGAATCGTCGTCTCGATGCAGGACGAGAAAAGCCAGATCCAGAACCGCGAAGCCGCCATGCGCGTCCTGCGCGCCCGCCTGCGCCAGATGCAGCTCGAAAAGCTCGCCGAGGAGAACGCGCAGCTGCGCCGCTCCCAGGTCCGCACCGTCGACCGCTCCGAGCGCATCCGCACCTACAACTTCCCCGAAAACCGCGTCTCGGACCATCGCACCGGCTACAAGGCCTACAACCTGGACGAGGTTCTTTCCGGAGCGCTCGAACCGCTCATCGACTCCGCCCGCCAGATGGACGAAGCCGAACGCCTGGCCGCCTCGGAGGAGCAGGCGTGAATCGCGCGAAACTTTCGGAGCCTGCGTGGCGCGAGGCGATTGCGAAGGCCTCGGCGCGCCTGGAGGCTGCGGGCGTCGCGTCTGCCGCCCGCGATGCGCGCGAGCTGGCCGAATACGCGCTTGGCGTGGCTGCGGGGTCCGACGCGGCAGCCAAGGCCTCGGCGCGCCTGGAGGCTGCGGGCGTCGAATCGCCCGAACATGCGGGGGAGCGGGCCGACCGCGCCCTTGGCCCGGTCCCCGTCGCGCTCGACGCGGAGGATTCCGGGCCTGGCCGCCAAACGCTCTTTCTCTTCGAGGCCTGCGTCGCCCGGCGCGCCGCGCGCGAACCGCTCCAGCACATCACGGGCACGATGCCTTTCCGTTTCCTTGAGCTTGCCTGCCGGCCCGGCGTCTTCGTCACTCGCCCGGAGACCGAATGGATGGCCGACGTCGCAATCGCCGAGGCGCGCCGTCTCCTCGATGCGGCGGGCGCGGCGGGACGGGACGCGCCTGTCGTCGTCGACCTGTGCACGGGCTCGGGCGCCCTCGCGCTCGCCCTCGCAACCGAGGTTCCCGGATGCCGCGTCCTCGGCGTCGAACTGTCCCGGGCCGCATACGCCGTGGCCTGCGAAAACAACGAACGGTACGGAAAGCCGGCCGAGTTCGTGCGCGGCGATGCGCTCGCGGCCCCCGGCCCTCTCGCGGAGCTGGAAGGCAAGGTCGATGTCGTCGTGTCGAATCCGCCGTATGTTCCGGCCGCCGATCCGGTCGCGGCGGAAGCCGAATCCGATCCCGCCCTTGCCCTGTTTGGCGGCGGGGCGGACGGCCTGGCCTTCCCCCGCGCGCTTGTCGAAGCGGCGGCGGGCCTGCTGAAGCCGGGAGGCCTGCTTGTCATGGAGCATGCGCCTTCGCAGGCGCGGGCCTTGCGCGAGGCGGCGCTTGCATCGGGTTTCGCCGAGGCGTCCACGGGGCGCGACGCGGCTGGCCGCGACCGTTGGCTCCGGGCCCGTCTCGAAGGCGCGCCCGGCCTGGAGAAACCGGTCTCCCGAACGCCTGAACGCTTCCGAATGCCGGAAAAGGGACAGGCCGGTGCCGCATTGGGAACGGTTCCCAACCCGGCACCGGCCTGTCCCCAATGCGATACGCAACCCTCTGACCTGCGCAAACAGTCGGTACGGGAATATGAACGCCGTGCCGAATCCGCGCCGTCCAGGTTCGGGCATCCTTTTGGGACGGCTTCATGCGCGGGGCGCGGGCGGCGCCCTGGGGGAAGAAGCCTGCTCGTGAGCGCAGGCGAGCCGCACGAGTATCCCGCCGCGATTGCCGCGGCCTGCGCGGCCATCGACCGCGGCGAACTCGTTGTCCTTCCCACCGACACCGTCTACGGCCTTGGCGCCGACGCCTTCTCCAAGCCTGCCGTGGAACGGCTTCTGGCAGCCAAGGGCCGCGGGCGCGACAAGCCCGCGCCCGTCCTCGTCGCCTCCGTAGGCGACGCCGAGGCTCTTGCCCGCGTCGATGCGCGTGCCCGCGCCCTCATGGACGCCTTCTGGCCCGGAGGGCTCACCCTCGTCCTGCCCGCGCGC
>CACYEE010000242.1 GCA_902773415.1 uncultured Actinomyces sp. | reverse complement strand
GCGTATCAATGGTGTCAGACACCTGCGATACGCCCGCAACGGCCGCCGGCACCCCGTGCGTTCGAGGCTGCGGTAGCCTTGCCGCATGGCCCGCATCGCAATCATCGAGGACGATTCCGCCGTCCGCACCGAACTCGCCCGCCTGCTCGAACGCAACGCGCACGAGCCCGTCGTGCCCACCGAATTCGCCCCAACGGACACCGGGGATGTCACCGCCGCGATTCTCGCCGCCTCCCCGGATCTCGTCCTGCTCGACCTTTCCCTGCCCGGCCTGGACGGCACGCTGGTCTGCCGGGAAGTCCGTGCGCGTTCGGACGTGCCGATCATCGTCGTCACCTCCCGTTCGGGCGAACTCGACGAAGTGCTCGCCATGTCGCTGGGCGCGGACGATTTCGTCGCCAAGCCTTACTCGGCGAACGTCCTGCTGGCCCGCATCGACGCCCTGCTGCGCCGAACCAGCGCCCATGCCGGCACCGTCCTGGAACACAAGGGGGTCCGCCTCGATGTCGCGCGCGCGGAAGCCGTCCACGTCGCTTCGGGCCGTCTCGCCGAGCTGACGAAGAACGAGACGCGCATTCTCGCCTTCCTCATGCGCAATGCGGGCATCGTGGTCGAGCGGGCGACGCTCGCTGCCGAGCTTTGGGATTCCGAGGCTTTCGTGGACGACAACACGCTCACCGTCAACGTCAATCGTCTGCGCCGCTCGCTGGCGAAGATCGGCGCGGAGAGCTTTCTGGCGACCCATCGCGGCGTCGGGTACTCGATATGAGGGGTCCGCGCGATGGCGGGAACGACGGCGGGCTGCACGCGGTGAAGCGTCCGGGAGCGTGGCTGGCGAGCAGGTGGGCCGAGCTGGCGCTGCTGGCCTGCGTCGAAGCGACGCAGTGGTTCGCGCTTGATTCGGCGAGGGTCGACGCGCATTTGCAGGCGCTTGTGCTGGCGACGACGGCGTTCGGCTGGCTGGCGGCCTTGGGCGTGGGCTATGCGCGTTCGCGGCGGCTGGTGCGTGCGGCCGAGAGCGTGTCGCGCACCGACAGGCCTCTCGATGCCGTCGCCGCGCTGCCCGAGCTTCCCGGCCCGGAGGGGCGCGCGTTTTGCGGGGCGCTCGAGGCGGTGGAGGCTTCGGCTCGCGAGCAGGTTGCGGGGCCGGCCCGGCAGGCTCGCGCGCAGCGGGATTTCATCGAGTCGTGGGTCCATGAGATCAAGACGCCGATTGCCGCGGCGCGCCTGGCGATCGAGAACAGTCCCGGGCCCGGCACGGCCCGGGTTGCCGACCAGCTTGACCGTATCGGCCAGCATGTCGATCAGGCGCTGTACGTGGCGCGCTCGGATTCGGTGGATCGCGATTTTTTCGTGCGCGAACTGGAGGTGCGCGACGTCGTGGCGGCGGCCGTGCGCGAGCGTCGCCGTTCCCTGTTCGACGCCGGTTTCGAGGTGGACCTGTCCGCCGTGGCGTCCGGTGCGCGGGCGAGGGGCGACGAGAAGTGGCTCGTGTTCATGCTCGGGCAGCTGATCGACAATGCGGTGAAGTATCGGCGGCGTGGCGGCGCTGTGGCGTCCGGTTCGGAGGGTGTCGGTTCCGGTGCGACGCCGCCCTGCGTACCCGAGCATGGCCAGGGGCATGCCGTCGTCCGCCCCCGAATCGTCTTTTCCTTCTTTCGCGAAGGGGAGGGGGCGCGTGCCGTGGATGTTTTGAGGGTTGCGGACAACGGCCTTGGCATTTCCCCGGCAGATCTGCCTCGCGTTTTCGACCGGGGTTTCACCGGCAGTCGCGGGCGGGGCGGCGCGAGTGCCGGCTCGGGCTCGAAGGCGACCGGCATTGGACTGTATCTTGTGCGCGAGCTGGCGGGCAAGATGGGGCTTGCGGTGCGTGCGGATTCGACGGAGGGTGCGGCCACCCGCGTCGAGCTTGTCTTTCCGGCGCTCTGACCTGCGCGTATCACAGGGGTCTGACCCCTGTGATACGGGGCGACGGCCTTGCGCCTGCCCCCGAAACGAACAGAATCGTCACCTTTTCGTTCGTTCCCCGGCTCGCCCCGCGTCGCCGCCCGCGCGACGATAGGGGCAGGCAAACCAGCCCTCCCATACCCACCGGGTACGTATCAAAGGTGTCTGACCCCTGCGATACGCCAACAACGAAAGGAACCTCGACCGTGAACGACACCGCACTGTCCGTCGTCGGCCTCGAAAAGACCTACGGCGGCGGCCTCGCCGCCCAGACCCGCGCCCTTGACGGCATCTCCTTCGACGTCCCCCGAGGCCAGTTCCTTGCCATCATGGGCCCCTCCGGCTCCGGAAAGTCGACGCTGCTCAACTGCATCGCCACCATCGACAGGCCCACGGCCGGCACCATCAGCGTGGGCGGGCAGAACCTCGCCGGGCTGCGCCCACACGCCCGCGCCGACTTCCGCCGCGAGCGCCTCGGCTTCGTTTTCCAGGACGCCAACCTTCTCGACACTCTCACCTGCCGCGAAAACATCGCCCTGCCGCTGGCCATCGGACACGTGCGCCCGGCCGAAATCCGCGAACGGGTCGAAAGCATCGCCGCCACCCTCAACGTCGCCGACACGCTCGACAAGTTCCCGTACCAGTGCTCGGGCGGGCAGCGCCAGCGCGTCGCCGCCGCCCGCGCCGTCGTCACGCGCCCCGCGCTCGTCCTCGCCGACGAACCCACCGGTTCCCTCGACTCGAAAAACGCCCGCATCCTCCTCGAACAGCTCGCAAGCCTGCATGAAAGCTACGGCGCGTCGATCCTCATGGTCACGCACGACGCCTACGCGGCCTCCTTCACCGAACGCGTCCTGTTTATCCGCGACGGCCGCCTCTTCACCGAGCTTGTGCGGGGCGACGCGGCACGCACGGCTTTCTTCGAGCAGATCGTTTCCGTCACGCGCACGATCGGCGGGGCCGACGCATGACGACCCTTCGCCTCGCCCTCGGCAACGTGCGCAAGTCGTGGCGCGACTATGCCGTCTACTTCGCGACGCTCGCGCTCGGCGTCGCCCTGTTCTATGCCTTCAACACGATCGACGCGCAGGTGGACATGCTGCCCCGGCAACGGCAGATGGTCGCGAGCCTCGCAAAGGCGATCTTCCATCTCACGTGGTTTCTCGCGGCGGTCCTCGGATTCCTCATGATGTACGCGAACAATTTCCTTGTGCGCCGGCGCGCCAGGGAGCTCGCCCTGTACCAGGTTCTCGGGATGCGTCGACGCCGCGTCGCCGCGATTCTCGGCCTCGAAACCGCGTTGTCCTCGCTTGCGGCGCTCGCTGCCGGTCTTGCGTTCGGCGCCTTCG
>CACYEE010000241.1 GCA_902773415.1 uncultured Actinomyces sp. | reverse complement strand
CATCGGCTGCGGGCTCGAGCCGGTTGCGACGCCGAGAACCTTCGGCCGCGCCTCGTTCATGACGGCAATCAGATGCTCTGCCGCCGCCTTGCCAACAGCGGCTTCGTCGGAATAGATTCCAACTCTCATAAATCAGTTCCTTTACTCTCAAGACGGTGCCAAACCTTTTGACAATGCCGGAGGGCCTCCGCTCTCCAGCAACGATTGTAGCCGGTGCCATATCCGCCGCCACGCGGAACGTTCGGGCTCCGGTCAGGCGACGCGCTCACCCTCGCGCCACACTTCGGCCACGGCAAGCTCTTCGTCGAACACAATGCAGGAGAGCTTTGTTCCCGGCTCGAAGCGCAGGCACACGCCGGGTTCGCTTCCCGAAAGTCCGAGCACGGCGGCCGGCCCGGCCACGCATGCCCGGATGGCCTGGGAGAGGCAGACCGAGCCGTGGCCGACCGTTCGCGCGACTTCGTCGGCCAGCCGTGCGCTGCCGCCGGCAATCGTGTCGCTTCCGGTCAGCTTCGCTACCCCGTCGGCCATCGTGACGGGCAGGCCGCCCAGCACGTATCCGCCGTCGGACAGTCCGGCACCGGCAATCGCGTCCGTGACGAAGACGTAGCCGAGGGCACCGTCTTCGCTCGCCTCGCACCAACGCACGACGTCGCCGACGAGATCGAGAGCGACATGCACTCCGTCGGCCACAAGCTCGACAACGCATTCGCCGCGCCGGGCCGAGGCGAGGAATTCGCGAACCGGCCCCGGGGCGCGATGGGACATGGCCGGCATGGCGTTGAACAGGTGGGTTGCCGTCTGCCCGATGCCTTCGGCCGCGCACTGCTCGAGCACGACGCGCGTCTGCGCGGCGTCTGCGCTTGTGTGGCCCCAGGACGGCATGGCACCGTACCGTGCGAGCAGGCGCGCCGCCTCCATCGCCTGCGGAACCTCGGGGGCGATTGTCATTGTCCTGATCCGTCCCTTGCCGGCCTTGAGCCAGCTTTCGAGTTCGGCGAGGTCCGGCGGTCGGACCGCTTCGGGATTTTGCGCGCCGCATTTGCCGGGCGAAATGTAGGGGCCTTCCATGTGGATGCCGAGCAGGTCGCCGGCTTCGCACCACGGCACGAGCGCCTCGATGGCGGGCAGCGGGTCGATCATGGACACGAGGGAAGCGAGCATCGCGGTCGTGCCGGCCTTCCTGTGCACGCCGATGGCGGCCTCGATCGCTTCGGGCGTTTCGGCGTCGGGGAAGGAACCTCCTCCGCCGCCGTGGCAGTGGATGTCGATCAAGCCCGGGACGATCCAGCGTCCCGCGGCAGGCTTGAGGCTCTTCCCCGCCGAAGCGGCTTCGCGCGCAATGGAGATAATCGAACCTGCGTTGTCGATGTCGAGCCCTTCGCCGAGCGGGCTTCCGTCTGCGGCGAGGACCGTTCCTTCAAGAAGCGTCATGGCCTATCCCCTATTCTCCCCTGGCCGTGGCTGCGAGCCGGCCCGTTCACCGGTGTCCCGCATCGGGTCGACGATGGCGGTTCGACGGCAGCCACGAAAGCTCCGCATCCTTGCGGCAGTCCGCGCCCACGGGTCGACGCCGACAAGGCCGAATCCGGAAACCTCGACGCCTGCGGCAAAGGCCGCGCCGGCACCGCAATCGGCTGCACGAGCGCCTGACAAGCCCCTAGAACGACAAAGGCCTTGGCAAGCTCGACACCTCGGGCTGGCCCGCTTCGGCATGGCAGGTTCCGGCCGGCATGCGCAGCTCGGCGCGCACGCCCGAGAACAAGGCTTCCGGCGCGAGGACCGCCGCCGGAAGATTGCCGCGATAGCGGTGCCAGGCCGTGCGCAAGGCCTTCAACGTCCACACCGGCCCGTCCGCGTGGGAGCCGTAGGACGGCATTGCGCTCGCGGCTCGACGCAGGGTTCGAGCAGGACGAGCGCGTCGATGCGGTGGTCCCTGTTCGCCTCGATAATCGTCCCGAACGCGCAGGCCGTGGCGTAGGCAGGCCCGGCACCGGCCGAGTTTCCGTAGACGACGAGGGCACGCCAGCCTTTTTCGTTTCCTTGGCCGCATGGCGGGTTGCGGCGACGCAATCCACGAGGCCGTCAAGGAAGGGATGCTCGGGAGCGAGCCGGTATTCGGGGCAGATGACCTTCGCTTTCAGGCGCAGCGCAAGTTCGCCGTTGCGGGCGTCGTCGTAGCGGGCCGCCCCGGCAACGTAGCCTCCCGGGTGGATTGGTACGACGATTCTTTCAGGCTCGGCCACCGCCGTCTCGCGGACTTCGATCTTCCCCGCAAGCAGGCGGCTCGGGTCGCGTCGTACCTCTTCGCGCCGTTCGAGGCTTTCGGCCTGTCCGGCGGTGAACCAGGCCGGAGCATCCAGCACAAGTCCGGCGACAAGCCAAGACCGGTGCAGGACGACGAGGGAGGCGAGCGCTCCGTCCATCGAATGTCCGTAGAGGACGACGGGCCTGCGTCTGCCGTGCAGGTATTCCTTTTCGCACAGTTCGGCGAGGGCCTGGACCGCACCGGCCATCGGGTCCTCAAGCTCACTTTCCGTGAAGCGCCAAGAGTTTCCGTGGACGAGGACATCGACGAGGACCATCCGCCACCGTTCGGCGAAGTCGGCGAGCGATGCCGCCGATTCGGCGACTGCGTGGCAGGCGGCGAGAGTATCCCGAATCGCGGCTCCCGAAACGTGGTACGCGAGGCCCATGCCTTCTCCTTTTCCGCAGATTGCCGCCATGCCTGCGGTTCGCCCGCCCGGGCGGCCTGTGCACGCCATCATCCTACCTGCCCAAAAACGCGCTTCCGCCGCATCCCGGGGCTATTTCGGAAGAGGATGCGTCTGGCCGGGGCGGGCGACAGAGCCAGCTGTCGCAAAGGGGACTGCCCCCATGCGACACTGGCCTGTCCCCTTTGGGCGCGTTCTTACGAGACGGACCCTCGCCACCGTTGCGCCCTGCGTGGGTCCTGTTCCCCACACGACAACACCACACCCGCCGCTTCCCGAAAATTCCATCCGACTCCGGGATAATGGCCCCATGGAAATCTGGCCCGGAAAGCCCTACCCCCTCGGAGCCACCTTCGACGGGCGCGGCACAAACTTTGCCCTCTACTCCTCCGTCGCGGAGCACGTCTACCTCTGTCTCATCGGAAAGGACGGTACCGAAGAACGTGTCGAACTCAAGGAGGTCGACGGCGGCGTCTGGCACTGCTTCCTGCCCGGCGTACGCCCCGGCCAGCGCTATGGGTACCGTATCGACGGTCCCTACGAGCCCGCCCACGGCCTGCGCTGCGACCCTTCCAAGCTCCTTCTCGACCCCTACGCGAAAGCCATTGACGGCCAGGTCACCAACGACCAGGCCCTCTTCTCCTACAGCTTCGACAACCCCGCCGAACACATCGCCCTCGACAGCGCCAAGGTCGCCATGACCTCCATCGTCATCAACCCCTACTTCGACTGGGGCCATGACCGCCCGCCCAAACACGACTACAACGACACCATCATCTACGAGGCCCACGTGCGCGGCATGACAATGCGCCACCCCGACATCCCCGAGAACATCCGGGGAACCTACCAGGCCATGGCCCACCACGCCGTCATCGACTACCTCGTCGACCTCGGCGTGACCGCCATCGAGCTCATGCCTTGCCACCAGTTCGTCAACGACACGTCGCTGCAGGCCAAGGGCCTGTCGAACTATTGGGGCTACAACACCATCGGCTTCTTCGCTCCGCACGGCGCCTACGCGGCCTCCGGCTCCACCGGCGGGCAGGTCGACGAATTCAAGTCGATGGTCAAGGCGTACCACGAAGCCGGCCTCGAAGTCATCATGGATGTCGTCTACAACCATACCGCCGAAGGCAACCACATGGGTCCGACCCTCTCCTTCCGCGGCATCGACAACCCGAGCTACTACCGCCTCGTCGAAGATTCTCCCGAGCACTACTTCGACACCACCGGCACCGGGAACTCCCTCAACATGCGCTCGCCGCATACGTTGCAGCTCATCATGGACTCGCTGCGCTACTGGATTACCGATATGCATGTGGACGGCTTCCGCTTCGATCTCGCCTCGACGCTGGCGCGCGAGCTGCACGACGTGGACAAGCTCTCCTCCTTCTTCGACATCATCCAGCAGGACCCCATCATCTCCCAGGTCAAGCTCATTGCCGAGCCTTGGGATGTCGGCCCCGGCGGCTACAACGTCGGCGGATTCCCGCCTCTGTGGTCCGAGTGGAACGGAAAGTACCGCGATGCCGTGCGCGACTTCTGGCGCGGCAACCCGGCGGCGCTTTCCGAATTCGCCTCCCGGATTACCGGCTCCTCCGACCTGTACGAGGCGACCGGACGCCGCCCGATGGCCTCCATCAACTTCGTCACCGCCCACGACGGTTTCACCCTTCACGATCTCGTCTCCTACAACCACAAGCACAACGCGGCCAACGGCGAAGGCGGGGCCGACGGAGACTCCCACAACCGCTCCTGGAACTGCGGAGCGGAGGGCCCCACCGACGACGAGGCCATCAACACCCTGCGCGACAAGCAGGAACGCAACTTCCTCACCACGCTCCTCCTTTCCCAGGGGGTGCCCATGATCTGCCACGGCGACGAGGTTCGCCGCACCCAGGGCGGAAACAACAACGGCTACTGCCAGGACAACGAAACCACGTGGATCGACTGGAATCTCGACGACCACGCGACCGCCCTGCACGACTTCACCCGTTCCCTCATCAGTTTCCGCAAGGAACACCCCGTCTTTCGCCGACGCCGCTTCCTCACCGGAAACACCTGGCGCGGGGGCGATACGGAAATCGGCGAAGTCGAATGGATGCGTCCTGACGCCTCGCTTATGGCCGACGCCGACTGGCAGACCGGCTTCGCCCAATGCCTCATGATGTACATCAACGGCTCCACCATCGAGGAAACCGACGAGCGTGGCGTCCCGATTGTCGACGACGATATCCTCCTCGCCTTCAACGCTTCCTCCGACCCGGTCGACTTCACGATTCCAGACGAGCGCTACGCCGACGCCTGGACGGATGTCCTCTCCACCGGCGTGCCGCTGGCCACCGCTTCCACCTACAAGCCCGGCGCACCCTTCACCCTCGAACCGCATTCGATTCACGTGTTCATCCGGGACCGCGTAACCCCCGCCCCCGACACTCCCAGGGGCCGTGCCGCCGCTCGCGGAGGATTCGTTCCGAAAGCATAGGCGGGTGTGCCCGCATCGCACGCAGGGCCGTCTCGGACAAGGTACCTGGAGCTCGGGGCGGGAATCGGCACGTTGAGCCGATTCCCGCCCCGGCTGTTTGCGCAGGCGAGAGAGGTGGGTATCGTATTGGGGACAGTCCCCTTTGCGACACCCGATGATGGGCGTACCCTCATGGGACAGCCCCATTCCGGACCAGTCTCCGTGTCAGACGGCTGGAAATCCGCCCCGATTGGCGACATGCTTGTGGCGCGGTGCACATTGCCATTCGGCGTGCGAAGGCAACGGAGCCTGCCCGCTTCGCACAGAACCGCCAAGGATCGAGAGAAGCGGAACGAACATCTACGTCGGCAGGTCCGAACCCTAGGCGGTTCGGCAGCGCGTGGTCGAGGAGCGAAGAAGCGGTGCAGATTTCGCTTGCTTCGCTCCTCAGCAACGGACGACAATGCAGCCGTATTCCTCCGCAATGCAGATTTCATCCTCGGGAGCGTTGCGGATTGCGTCGACCTCCTT
>CACYEE010000240.1 GCA_902773415.1 uncultured Actinomyces sp. | reverse complement strand
CCCGCCGAACCAGCCCGCCCCGAAACAGACAGGAAACGCCATGCCCGCAAACACCCCCCGATTTTCCATCGTCACGATGGCCGACGGCACCATCAAGCAGTTCAACCCGCTCTCCGGCACCGAAGTCTGGACGGTACCCGGCCGAGCCAACCGCCCCCTCGAAGTGCGCGCCCCCGACGCGCGCCCCATCGACGACCCCGGCCACGCCTGCGCCTTCTGCGCCGGGCGCGTGAGCGAAACCCCGCCCGAAAAGTCGCGCATCCGGGCCGGAGCGGACGGCAGCGGAGAAATCGTGCGCGACGCCGGCCCCGACATGCTCGCCGAAGACTGGGCCTTCCGCCGCGTGCCCAACCTGTTTGAAATCGTCTCCTACGACTATTGGAAACACAACTACGGCCACGAAATGGACGCCGCCACCCGCATGCGGATGGAAGCCTACATCGCGGACCCTACAGGGCGCGCCCACGTCCTCAAGGTCGTCGAAGCGAAAATGCGGGCCTCGCAGCGCGGAGCCGAATTCGAGGCCATGAGCGAAACGGAGAAGCTGGCGCTTGCCGAACCCTTTTTCGGCGGCGGCCACGACGTCATCATCGGGCGTCGCCATTACGCCGAAGGCGCCACGAGAACCGACCAGCTTGCCTCGTCCGGCACCCTCGCCCCGCGCGAACACGAATGGTACATGCGGCTCGCCATCGACGCGATGCGCGACCTGTACGCCCGCAACCGCTACGCGAAATACGTTCAGGTATTCCAGAACTGGATGAAGCCCGCAGGAGCCTCCTTCGACCACCTGCACAAGCAGCTCGTGGCCATCGACGAGCGGACGGTCGGGGCGCGGACCGAAATCCCGATGCTGCGCCGCAATCCGAACCTCTACAACGAGGCGATCGTCGACTATGCCGGATACCGGAATCTCGTGGTTGCCGAAAACGCCCATGCCGTCGCGATCGCCGGATTCGGCCACAGGTATCCCACGCTCGAAGTATGGAGCAGGTCGGCGGCATGCCAGCCGTGGGAGCATACCCCAGCCGAACAGCAGGCCATGAGCGACCTCGTTCACGCGATGCATGCGGCGACGGGCCCGGCCATCCCCTCGAACGAGGAATGGTATGCCCAGCCGATCGACCTCGACGTGGCGATGCCGTGGCGGATTCTCGTCAAATGGCGGGTTTCGACGCTTGCCGGCTTCGAGGGCGGCTCGAAGATCTACGTGAATACGATCGATCCGCACGCGCTGCGCGACCGCGTTGCTGCGCGGCTCCGGTCCCTGCGCGACGAGGAGCGAATCGCCCCCGGCATTTCGATTGCGACGGAGTGTTCGTGCGCCGTGAACTCGCTCAAGTACAACCGGGCGCTCCAGGCCTAGCGGTTCGAGAGAGGGGGAGACGCCTTGGACGGATACCTGGATCTGGCCGGGGCGGGCGAGAGAGCCGCGTGTCGGAATGGGGAGAGCGACGAGCGGGGGTCCGTGCGAGCGTGCGTGGGCGAGACCGGAGCGCGGAAGCTGCGGGAGGAAGCGAAGCGGCCGGGCACGTTCCCGATTCGCCAAGGCTGGTGACGCAAAGGGGACTGTCCCCTAATGCGGCACCAGCCCCGATGCGCCACCAGGCCGTCCCCTTTGCGATGCCCGAAGGCGGGCGCGCCCTTACGGGACGCTACTTTTCGCGACGTCGGGCACCGGACGGGATAGGGCTACTTCCACCCCATGCTCATCAGGAAACCGGCAAGCATGATGCCGAAACCGACAAACAGGTTGATGTTGCCGTTCGAGAGGCCCGGAATCGGGTAGGCTCCGCCGAAAATGTAGGCCACGATCACGAAGACGAGGCCGAGGATCATGAGGGTCACCATGAGCGGGGCCCACCAGCGCGGCGAACGGCCGTCGCCCTTCTTCTGCGCGGCTTCGCGGCGCTGTTCGTGCCGCTTTGCCGCCTCCTCCGCCTCGCGGATGGAACGCTCTGTTCCCTTCGGCGTGTGCGTGACTTTCTTGGCCGGTTCCTTGCGCTTCGCGGATTCGGGCATGGCTTTCCTTTCCCTAGCTATAGCTGTTTCAAGCCTACAGTCTTTCAGAGTTCAGGCAAAAGCATAGAGGCAGCCGTGCCTCGTGCCGCACCCCACATCGCCTTGCGGTTTCGCGGGGCGGGTCCTTGGAGGCCTTCGGGCCGTGGCGTCCCCGGATTTTCGGGGTTCCGGGGCGCTTCGGTTTTTTCGGGGGCGACGCAGGAAGGCTCAAAGCTGCGGGGCGACGACGGGGTTGCGGCTTGCCGCAGCCGAGGGCGACGCCTGCCGGTACGGGCCGTGCGCGACGGGGCAGGCGTTCGCACGGGCCGGTTTGGCAGGGATACGGGCTGCGGGCTGCCGCCACCGGTCTGTTCAACGGGACGGCACGCGAGGTGCTGTCTCACGAGGGCGCGGCCACCGTGGAATGTCGCATTGGGGACAGCGACGAGCGGAGGGTCCGCGCCAGCATGGTCGCGCGAGACGGGAGCGGGGAAGCCGGGGGAGGGAGCGCAGCGACCGAACACGGTCCCCGATGCGACAGTAGCCTGTCCCCTTTGCGGCACCTGCTTCCCTGGCCTGCGCACATGGCTGGGGCGGGAATCGGAACAACGTGCCGGTTCCCGCCCCGGAGAGCCTCGCGCATCCTTCTGAGGCAATCCCGTCCCAACCGGCCTGTGCGCGAGGGCGAGCGTGCATGTCCCTGTTCGCCACAGGCCAGTGCCGATGTCCCTGTTCATGACAGGGAGGCGCTGTTGTCCCTGTTCGCGACGCGGCGGCGTGCTGTTTCTGTTCGCAAAAAAGAACAGTGTAGGCACAGCCCCGTCCACATCACGGCAGCGCGTGCGGCTTCCCTTGACAAGGGGCCATTCAGGGCCTTGACCTCGGCTTTCTCGCGCGGTGTCCGCACGCCTCTCCGTCCGGCACATGACGCTTTCCACATCTGTGAGTAGTGCTTCTGTGAAAACCTCCCGTTTGGGGACGGGCCCCAAAACGGAGAAACCTCCCGATTGGGGCCCGTCCCCAATCGGGAGGTGCCGGAAACAACGACGATGCCGAAGCGGCCCGGACCCCGCGCAAGCCCTCAGCCGTATCCCAGCACGATAAGCGCCGCAAGCCCCGCCGCAACGAGAGCCACGGCAACGGCGTCGCACCCGAAAACCACGCGCCGCACCGACGCAAGGCCCGCCCGGCCCCGCGTCGCCAAACGCCCGCGCGCCCACCGATTCGACGCCACAAACGCCGCACCCAGAACGATCCCCGCCACAAGGCCGCCCACATGAGCCTGCCAGGAAATGTTCGAGCCCGGCAGGAAGCCGATGCCGAGATTCAACGCAATCAGCCACCACAATCCCCGGTTACGCGCGCCGGATATCATGAGCAGCACGCCGAACATGCCAAAGACCGCCCCGGAAGCCCCGACCGTTGCCGTTATCCACGAGACCGAAGCCGGCGAAGCAAGCAGCTCCACAAGCACATTGCCTGCAACCGCCGACGCAAGGTACGCGGCAAGGTATCTCCACCGCCCAAGGCTCCGCTCAAGGCCCGGCCCGAAAACAAGCAGCGCATACATGTTGAGAAACAGGTGCATGAAGCCGCCATGCAGGAAAGCCGACGTAAGGAACCTCCACGGCTCGGCCGCCCCGATTGCCGGCGCGAAAACAAGGGCGCCGCGCACCCCGGGAACCGCAAGAGCGACAAGGAACACGAGCACGTTCGCACCGACAAGAGCGGCCGTGAGAGGCGCTGCGGAAAAATCGAACCCGAGGTTGCGCAGAACCGTACGGCCTGCGCCCTCGGGCCCGAAAGGATTTCGTGACGACATGAAAGGCTATTCGGCGACGATCACCGATTCGATGACCACATCCTCGACGGGGCGATCCATCGCTCCCGTCGCGACGTTCGCGATCGCGTCCACCACGGCCTTCGAGGCGTCGTCCGCAACCTTGCCGAAAATCGTATGCTTGCCCATGAGCCACTGGGTGGGAGCGACGGTGATGAAGAACTGGGAACCGTTCGTGCCGCGGCCCATCTGGATGCCCGCATTCGCCATTGCGAGAACATAGGGCTCGTTGAAGTTCAGGGAGGAATCGATTTCGTCGTCGAACCGGTAGCCCGGGCCGCCGGTGCCGCGCCCGAGCGGGTCGCCGCCCTGGATCATGAAGCCCGAAATGACGCGATGGAAAATCGTGCCGTCATAGAGGCGGTCCGTGGTGGTTTCGCCGGTGGCCGGGTGGGTCCATTCGCGCTTGCCGGTAGCGAGTTCGACGAAGTTCGCCACGGTGTTCGGAGCCGAGTTCGGGTAGAGTTCGACGGTGATGTCGCCATGATTCGTATGCAGTGTTGCTTCCATGAGACCCATCTTTCCACAAACCCCGCATCGGTGCGCCGTGCCGTACAATGGTTGATGTTCGCGCCTAGAGATACGTAGGGAGCATCATGGCAGCCAAGCATCCGATTTGCCGTTTCTGCAAGACCGTCGCCGTTCTTGGTGCCATCGCCGGGATTGCCTATCTCGCCGTGAGGCGTTCGAGGCCGACGGAGGACCCTTGGGCGGAGGCGTACTGGGAGGACGTCAAGACCGAGCAGGATTCCTGAGTCCTCTCCCCGAGGGACTGACTGTCACGAGTTCTTGGATCTGGCGGGGCCGGGGCGTATCAATGGTGTCAGACCCCTTTGATACGCCGAAGGCGCGCGGCCACCAGTCGCCGGCGTCTTCGTCGATTCCGGCATGCACGAAGATTGCCGGTCCGTTTCGATGCAGGGCGGCAGCGCTCCGTTCCAGAGCGCCAGCTTGCGCGGGAGCGTATCAATGGTGTCAGACCCCTTTGATACAAGCTCTTCGAGCGACGGCCTTCACTGTGGAGCTAACGGGACTCGAACCCGTAACCCCCTGCTTGCAAAGCAGGTGCGCTACCAATTGCGCCATAGCCCCTCATGCAACAGAATCGGGAACCTCATGCCACGTGGCATACCCCTGGAGATGCCCAGCCGCGAACAGGACGACCGCATATGCGCCGACTGCCGCTACCGAAACGAGAAGGAACTTTCTCATCGCTCTCTCCTTGCGTTGCGGTGGGCCTAGATGGACTCGAACCATCGACCTCTGTCTTATCAGGACAGCGCTCTAACCGACTGAGCTATAGGCCCTTTTCCTTCCCTTGCGGGTGCCGAATAAGACTATCGCAGGTCGCCCCGCTTTTCCAAATCGTTTCACGCCTCGCGCTCAAGGTCACATTTTCGGCACCCCGCATACAAATTGGGGACGGGATCAAATTCGCGCATGTGAACGAAAACCACCCCGCCCCCAAATCGTACGCGGACACGAAAAGGAGGCGTCTCGCACGGACCCGTTCGCTGCCAGGGCGAGAATTGGGGACAGCGACAAGCGGGGTCCGTGCGAGCGTGCGTAGGCGAGACCGGAGCAAGGAAGATTCGAGAAGGCGCGAAGCGACCGGGCACGGCACCCGATCCGCCACGCCAGGTGCCGCAAAGGAGACCGTCCCCCCCCCCCCAATCCGACACCGACCTGTCCCCTTTGCGGCACCTGGGTCTCCGACCTGCGCAAGCGGATGGGGCGGGAATCCGAACAACATGCCGATTCCCGCCCCATCCAGCTTCAGGCATCCTTCCGCGACAGCCCCAAGCCGTATCGGAAAGCCGCTACTCGTCGGTCACCGTGATATGCAGGCCGCCCACGAGGGCCGCAACGAGGTTGTAGACGAGGGCCACCACGGCGGACAGCGCCGTAAAGAGCACGATGTCGATGATGGCGATGATCACCGCGAAGCTCATCCATCGGCCAAAGCCGAGATAGGCGGCGATCTGGAGAAGCTGCTCGGAGTTCAGCGTCTCGAACAGGTCGTTGATCTGCGCGAACACATGCATGGCGTCAAGCACGAGCCACAGCACGAGCATCGCGATGACGATCATGATGCCCATCGCCACCGACAGCAGGAATCCGATCTTGAGAATCGAAAGCGGCTCGATCTTCTGGATGGTCATCTTGACGCGGCGGATGCCGACGCTTCGGCGCTGGGCCGCCTCGGCCACGCCGCGCGGAGCCGCATTCGCCGGCGCCTGCTTCCCCGAGGGGACGGCCTGAGGCGCGGAACCGGGCACGCCCTTGCCCGACGCACCCGCCGTCGTTAGCGCGGAGGACGCCCCGACCGCCGCAGACGGCGCAGCGCTCTTCGCAGGCGCGGACCCCGCAGCCCCCTTCGCAGAAGCCTTCGCCGGCGCCTGCTTCCCCGAGGGGGCGGCCTGAGGCGCGGAACCGGGCACACTCTTGCCCGAAGCATCCGCCTTGACCGGTTTTGCTCCCGGCTTCTTCGCGCCAACCGGAGCAGTAGTCTTCATCGCACTGGCCGAATCCTTCGGCGCGGCCTTCGCGGCCGGAACCGGCCCCGCCTTTGCTGCCGAAGCCGAACCGGGCTTCGCCGCACCGGCCCCGCTCGCCGCTGCCGGAGCCGAACCTGGCTTCACGGCCGGAACCGAACCGGTCTTTGCCCCCGAAGCGTAAGCGGCCTTTGCGGCAGGAACGGCCCCCGGCTTCACGGCCGCAGCCAAGCCGGGCTTCGCACCAGGAACAGCCCTGGACTTCGCCACCGGAACCGACGTGACCTTGCCGGCGGCCGCAGCGGCCTTCGCCTTCGCGGCCTTCACCGCAGGATTGGCCTTGTTCTTCTTCGAGAACTTGTCCTTCAATGCCATGTCCGAACTCCTTGTGCGCCTACTCGGCCTTGCCAGTGTCAGGTTCTTCTTAAGAGGTTACCCCTTCGACTGCGGCCTGCGCGCCGGTTCCGGTATCGGAGGCATCACCTTGAGGCAGGGAGGCTTCGGGCGACGCGGATTACGCGCCTTTCCCGTCTGGCGACGCCGATTGCGCGCCCTTGCCGTCCGTCCCGGCGGCCGAACCGGTGCTCTCCGTCGCCTCCCCGTCCGTCCCGGCATCTTCCGCCGCCTCGTCGTCGAGCTCGCTTTCCGTGTTGAGCGCAATCGCCATGATGGCGTCGTTCCTGTCCGGCTTGGCGAAGGTGACGCCCTGCGTATTGCGACCCGTCGCCGACACTTCGTTCGTCGAAGCCCGCATGACCTTTCCAGAGGCCATGATGACGAGAACATCCTCGCCCGACGTAATGAGAGCCCCAACAAGTTCGCCGCGCTCCTCGGTGATCTTCGCGACCTTGATGCCGAAGCCGCCGCGGCCCTGCACGCGGTATTCGCGCACGGGCGTCCGCTTGGCAAAGCCCTTTTCGGTCACGACGAACACGTCGGCGTCCTCGCGCACCACGTCCATCGTGAGCAGCGAATCGCCGTCGCGGAACTTCATGCCGCGCACGCCCGAACTCGGCCGGCCCATCGGACGCAGCACGTCGTCGGTCGCCGTAAACCGCAACGACATGCCCTTCCTCGACACCAGCAGGATGTCGTCGCCCTCGTTCGCAAGCCGCGCCGAAACTACCTGGTCCGTCGTGCCGTCCTCAAGCTCGCGCAGCTTGATGGCGATAAGGCCCCCGGCGCGCGTCGAATCGTAGTCCGCCAGCTTCGTCTTCTTCACGAGGCCGGACTGCGTGGCGAGCACGAGATAGTCCGCCGCCGCGTAGTCCTTGACGGAAATCACCGAAGCGATTGTCTCGCCGGGCTGGAAGGCGAGCAGGTTCGCGATGTGCTGCCCCTTCGCGTCGCGCCCGCCTTCGGGAAGCTCGTAGCCCTTGATGCGGTAGACGCGCCCGAGGTTCGTGAAGAACACGTGCCAGTCGTGGGTGGAAGCGACGCCGAAGTGTTCGACGACGTCGTCGCCGCGAAGCGTTGCGCCCTTGATGCCCTTGCCGCCGCGATGCTGGGCGCGGTATTCGGAGACCTTCGTGCGTTTGATGAAGCCTCCGCGCGTGACCGTGACCACCACGTCGGCTTCGGGAATGAGGTCCTCGACGGTCATTTCGCCGTCGAAAGGCAGGATCTTCGTACGGCGGTCGTCGCCGTACTTGGAAACGATTTCGCCAAGCTCGGAGGAGACGATTGCGCGCTGGCGCGCCGGCTTGGCCAGAATGTCCTTGCAATCCTTGACCAGTTCGATCTTCTCGTTGTACTCGTCGAGGATCTTCTGCCGTTCGAGGGCGGCCAGGCGGCGCAGCTGCATTTCGAGGATGGCGTTCGCCTGGTCCTCGTCGATGTCGAGCATCTCCATGAGGCGGGTGCGGGCCTCGTCGACGGTCGGCGAGTTGCGGATGGTCCGAATCACCTCGTCGAGCATGTCGAGGGCCTTGAGATAGCCTTCGAGGATATGCAGGCGCTTGGCGAGCTCGGCAAGCCGGTATTCGGTGCGACGCTGGATGACCTCGATCTGGTGCGTCACCCAGTGGCGCACGAATCCGTCAAGGGACAGGGTGCGCGGCACGCCGTCGACGAGGGCGAGCATGTTCGCCGGGAAGTTGTTCTGCAACTGGGTGTGCTTGTACAGGTTGTTGAGCACGACCTTCGCCACCGCGTCCTTTTTCAGGACGATGACGATTCTTTGGCCTTCGCGCCCCGAGGTTTCGTCGCGGATGTCGGCGATTCCTGACAGGCGACCGTCGCGGATGCCCTCGACCATCTTGTCGAGCAGGCGGTCGGGGTTGACCTGATAGGGCAGGTCGGATACGACGAGGCACTGTCGCCCGCCGATTTCGTCCACTTCGATGACGGCGCGCTGGGTGATCGTGCCGTGGCCGGTGCGATACATTTCTTCGATTCCGCGGGTGCCGAGAATCGTCGCGCCCGTCGGAAAATCGGGGCCTTTGATGCGACGCATGAGCTCGCCGAGGAGTTCGTCGCGCGAAGCCTCCGGGTGTTCGAGGTACCATTGCACGCCTTCGGCCACCTCGCGCAGGTTGTGCGGCGGGATTCGCGTCGCCATGCCGACCGCGATTCCTTCGCTGCCGTTGACGAGCAGGTTCGGGAAGCGGGCGGTGAGCACGGTCGGCTCCATGTGCGAGCCGTCGTAGTTCGGCTCGAAATCCACCGTGTTTTCCTTGATGTCCCGCACCATTTCGTGGGCGAGCTGGGCCATGCGGGCCTCGGTGTACCGGGGGGCTGCGGGGCCAAGGTCGCCGGGAGTTCCGAAGTTGCCCTGGCCGGCGACGAGCGGGTAGCGCAGCACCCACGGCTGGGCCAGGCGCGCCATCGTGTCGTAGATGGCGCTGTCGCCGTGCGGATGGTACTTGCCCATCACGTCGCCCACGATTTTCGCGGACTTTGAAAACGAGCTGTCGGCGCGGTATCCTCCGTCGTACATCGCATAGATGACGCGACGGTGGACGGGCTTGAGCCCGTCGCGCACGTCGGGCAGGGCCCGGCCCACGATGACGCTCATCGCGTAGTCGAGATAGCTTTTTTCCATTTCGCGCTGGAGATCGACCTCCATGACCGCGCCGCGTCCATTGTCGCCGCCGGCCTGGCCGGCTGCCAGCCCGCCGTTCTTCGGGGTGTTCTCGTCGCTCATCGCTGTCTCCCTTCAGCCTCAGATGTCGAGGAACCGGACGTCGTGGGCGTTGCGCTGGATGAAGGAACGCCGCGAATCGACGTCCTCGCCCATCAGCACGGAGAAGGTCTCGTCGGTTGCGGCGGCTTCCCCGATCGACACCTGTTTGAGGGTCCGGTTCTTCGGGTCCATCGTCGTGTCCCACAGCTCCTCGGCGTTCATCTCGCCCAGGCCCTTGTAGCGCTGGATGCGCTGGGATTCGTCCTTCGGAAGTTTCCGCCCCTTGGCCAGGCCGGCCGCGAGCTTCTCGTCGCGTTCCTTGTCGGAAAACACGTAGTCGTGCGGCGCGTTCGTCCACTTGATGCGGTAAAGCGGCGGCATGGCAAGGTAGACGTGGCCGGCCTCGACAAGCGGACGCATGTACCGGTAGACGAGGGTGAGCAGGAGGGTGGCGATATGCGAGCCGTCCACGTCGGCGTCGGCCATGAAGATGATCTTGTGGTAGCGCAGCTTCGCCATGTCGAAGTCCTCGCCGATGCCGGTGCCGAAGGCCGTG
>CACYEE010000239.1 GCA_902773415.1 uncultured Actinomyces sp. | reverse complement strand
TGGATAATTGTTTCTTCTGCCCTACTGAAGAGCCTCGGGATGGGCGGCCGACCATTCGGCGAAAGCCTGGATATTCGCCTCGTGCTCTTCAAGGGTCGTTGCGAACCGCGTCTCGCCGGTATTGAGATCCACCGTCACGAAGTAGAGCCACGAGCCGTCGGCCGGCTGAAGAGCGGCCTTGATCGCAGCCTCGCCGGGATTTCCGATAGGCCCGGGAGGAAGCCCCTGGTTCTTGTAGGTGTTGTACGGGGTGTCCTGATCGAGCTCGGCCTGCGTCGGCACGCCGCCGGTCCTTCCGAGCCCGTAGAGCACCGTCGAGTCCATTTGCAGTCGCCCGTTGACGTTGTCGACGTCGACCAGACGGTTTTCGATGACGCGGGCGACCTTGGGATAGTCCTCGGCCCGGTTCGCTTCGCGCTCGATGATGGACGCCTTCGTCAGAAGCTCCTTCCACTGCGCCTGGGGTACGCCGATCTGCTGAAGCTCGATGACGCGCTCGGAAACCATCGCTGCGAGTGCCTGCTCGGCGGTCATTCCCGGTTCGAGGGTATAGGTCAGCGGAGCGAACCAGCCCTCGAGATCTCCGCCCGCCTCCGCGGGAAGACCGATGGCATTCGGATCCGATGCCGCGGCCTGGACCTCCTCGACGGACACTCCGAGAACGCTCGCAAGACGCTCGAATACCTGCTGCTTCGTGAAGCCTTCCGGAATCGTGACCTTCATCTCCTCCTTGGAGGTGGGATTGAGGAGCGCCGAGAGGGCTGCGGACGCCGACATCTCCTTCTTGAGCGAATACGTGCCGGGCTGGATCGAGGCGGCCCGCGCATCTGCGCTGAACTCCTCGATGAAGGCCTTGTCGGTCTTCACCACGCCGTTCTCGGCGAGAATCCGGGCAATATCGGTACCGGTAGCTCCTTCGGGAATCGTCACCGTCACCGAGCCGGTACCCGTTCCCTCGAAATCCCTCGACGACTCCGACGAAGGAAAGAACGCGATGCCGACTGCGAGGACGGTAGCGAGCACGAAGCCGAGCGCGAACGCGCGCCCCGGGCTGCGCTTCCGTTTGGAACGCGACCCTCCGGTCTCGCTCCCGGCAGGAATTTCGGTCCCGCCGAAATCTTCGAAAAAGTCACTCATTCGAGCCTCCTGAGGCCTCCCTGTCGGCAATCTCAACAGGCTCGCCGGGAGGGGTGCCCGTTAGCTTTTCGTTATCAAGTGCTGTTTGAAGGATAACAACTGCCGCAACCTGATCGACAACATCTCGCCGGTCATGCACGTCACGTTTGACAGCGTCAAGCATTGCGTGCGCGGAAACGGTCGACAGCCGTTCGTCGAAGAGCCGAACCGGGACCGGCCGAATCGCCCAGGCGAGGCGACGAGCCCACTTCCGTGCGCGCCTTGTGGAGGAATCCTCTCCCCCGCGCATCGTCACCGGCAAGCCCACGATGACCTCGACGGCATTGTTCTGCCTGACGAGCCGGGCGACCTTGCGGATATCGGATGCGCCGGGACGCACGGTCGCGACGGGAGTTGCAAGAACGCCCTCTGCGTCGCACTCCGCGATACCGATGCGGGCCTTGCCCACATCGATGCCGTAACGCTTGCCGGGCCTCACGAGCGCAGAAAGTCCTCGATCGCCTTGAGCGCCTCGTCGATGCGTCCGGCATCGCCGCCGCCGCCCTGGGCAAGCTTGTCCTTGCCGCCGCCTCCGCCGCCGAGAATCTTCGAGCCGAGCTGGATCAGCTTGCCCGCATGGCCGCCGAGCTTGCGCGCTCCTGCCGTCGTGCCCGCAACGATCGAGGCGCGAGCGTTGAGAACGCCCGTCGTGACGACGATTGCGGAATCGGAATCGGGAATGCGGTCGAGAACGGCGACTGCCACCTTGCGGACGTCGTCGGCGGAGGCGACCTTGCCGAGATTCCTCCGGTACATCGTGAACCTGCCCAGGTCGATTCCGCCCTCGAGAACCGTGTCGATCGAACCCAGGAGCTTGTCCTGGCGCAGCTTCTCGATTTCCTTTTCCGCGGCGCGCAGGCGCGCCATCATCGCGTCGACGCGCTCGG
>CACYEE010000238.1 GCA_902773415.1 uncultured Actinomyces sp. | reverse complement strand
GGTCCGTCCCCCTTTTCTCACCCGGCGGCGGATACGCCCTTGCGAAACGCCCCTCTCGTGCGAATGCTGGTCGCGCAGAACAAGGCCGATTCGCCGCGCGCGGTTCGTCAGGCCGGAGTGTCGGCGCTCGGCGCGCTCTCGGCGCTCGGCGCGGAGTTTGCGGACTCGGCCGACGCGGGACTTGGCGTGGCAGTCTTCCGGGTCGGGTAGGGGTCGATGTTCGGCATGGTTGCCTCCTTCTCAATGGTCTGGCATGAACACCACCAGATTCTACATCGAAGAAGCCGAAAATATGGCATGCATCGCAATTTCAAGGGTGTTCCCAGCGAATCTCCAGCGCTCTGCGTCGTCCTGAATCCGTGCGCGGTGCCCGAGGGCCTGTGCGTCCTGCGTCGTCCCGAAAAACGCGACCCGCAACGGCCTCAGCCGCGCGGCGCGAGCTCGACGACAATCCCCTTGTGGTCGGACTCGCCCGCCTTGACGACCTTCGCCCTCGACCCCTTGTACGTCGAATTCGTCAGCACGCGATCGATCGGCGCCGAAAAGAAATCCGGAAGGTTGCTCGGCCACGTGCCCACCGCACCCGCCGCAGCCTCCGCGCCCGCATCCCGGCACGGCGTTCCGAGATGGAGGGCCGCCTCGTGGTCCGCAGTCGAATTGAAATCGCCGCCCATGATGATGTTCGGATGTTCCGCGCACATCGAATACGCCTCGAGCACGTCCACCCGCCACGAACGCAGCATCGCCTGCGACGGCGAGACGGGATGCACGGCGACGAAGCTCGGACCCTCCCCGGAAACCGGCGAAACCATGAGGGCGTGAATGTTCGAGGCGTCCGCAAAAGCCGGGTCGTGCCGGTACTCGCCAAGCTCCGCGGACAGAAGAATCACCGTGGAATGGTAGGCGCTCGCATACTCGTCGACCCCGTTGTCGAACACGTAGTACTTGTGGCCCTTCGCGGCAAGCAGCTCCGCGAGTTCGCGGCCCGTCGCCGCGGCGGTTTCGGGAAGCGTGGCGACGTCGACGGCGTTTTCCTCGATCAGGGCCGCCAGCGTTTCGACGGGCACGGCCCCGCCCATCGTATTGAACTCGAGAACCCGCAGCGACCCTTCCGCCTTCGGCAGCTCCGACACGGGGAACACGCCGCGCTGGACCATGACCCCGACGTGCCCGGCGGCCGCCGCCAGAAGCATCGCCGCGAGAAACAGGGCGACGCGGCCCCGGTCAAGCAGATGCTTGCGCACCGCGCCCATGAGCGCGAAGAACACGGCACCGCCCGCAAGGCCCGCGGCAATCCAGCCGCGCATCGCGAGCACCTGCGCGACAGGGGAGCGGAGCGTCACCTTCGTCGCTTCCACAAGGAGGTCTGGACGCACCGAAACGAGGGCTGGTGCGGCGATGGCGAGGGCGAACAGGAAGGCGACGACGCTTCCGAACCTGATTCGCTTCATGGCTCTCCTTCCGGGCCGTTCGCGGCGCGACGCCGTGCCGGCCGCGCTGCTTTGCATCGAGCATACGACGGGCCTGCGGGTTTTTCGCCGAGGGGAGGGCGTGAGGCTCGCAATTGCGCGGGTGGCGGAGCGGGGTTGCCAAGGCGTATCGCTGGTGCCTGACACCAGTGATACGTGCGGGGCGGGGCGGCGTAGGCGGGTTGCCTTGGTTCTTTCCGTGTAGATGGCCCCTTTTGCGCTGGGACCGACAGCCGAAGGGGCCATCTTTTTTGTGTGCGTGTCGCATGCTTGTTGCACGCAAGCGGCACAGAAAGCCCCCGGCCTGTGTTTGTGCGGGGCGGGGCGACGAGGTGTGCGCGGGTGGCGGAGCGGGGTTGCCAAGGCGTATCGCTGGTGCCTGACACCAGTGATACGCAAGGGCCTCGTGGAGCGGGCGACGGGAGTCGAACCCGCCTCTGAAGCTTGGGAAGCTTCCGTTCTACCGATGAACTACGCCCGCATGGCGCACGTCGATACTACCTCGCCATGCGCCGAAGGGCAAACGCGGGGCACAACCGCTGCCGTTCCGGCGATTTGCGCGGATTCGTCATGAAACGGGCCGAAAACCGGCCTTTGATGGCGAATGCGCGCAAATCGGTGGAAACCTCGGGCGCGGCGCGTGGCAGAATCAGGGCATGCTTCTTTCCGACCGCGACATCCTTCGCCGCATCGACGAAGGCATCATCGAGCTCAGCCCGTGGAATCCCGCGATGCTCCAGCCTTCCTCCATCGACGTCCATCTCGACCGCTTCTTCCGCCTTTTCGACAACCACAAATACCCGGTCATCGACCCGGCTGCGAACCAAAGCGACCTCACGCGCCTGGTCGACGTCGGCGCTGACGGCGAATTCGTCCTCCACCCCGGCGAATTCGTTCTCGGCTCCCTCTGCGAAATCGTCACCCTTGGCAACTCCGTCGCCGCCCGCCTGGAAGGCAAGAGCTCCCTCGGCCGCCTCGGCCTGCTCACCCACTCCACCGCAGGCTTCATCGACCCCGGCTTCTCCGGGCACGTCACCCTTGAGCTGTCGAACACCGCGACGATGCCAATCAAGCTCTACCCGGGCATGAAGGTCGGCCAGCTGTGCTTCTTCCAGCTCTCCAGTCCGGCCGAAAACCCGTACGGAGGCGCGGCCGCCGGCTCCCATTACCAAGGTCAGCGCGGGCCGACGGCTTCCCGTTCGCATGTCAATTTCCAGCGGATCGACGTCGGATCCGAACCTCTCGCGTAGCGCCGCACGCAACGGTTCCGCTCCGGGCCTGCCCGCCTGCGAAAGGCCCGGAGAACAGGCGCTCGCCAACTGCGCGCGGCAAAAGGCGTGACTGGTAGCATAGGCCTCAGAGCTTTGCGCCCGCCACCGAATTCCAACGAGGGAAGGACCAACATGGCGAACATCGGATGGACCATCGTCAAGGCCGTGACCGGTGCCGCAGCGGCAAAGGCCGCAACCCCGCTCGTGAACGCCGCCTGGCAGGTCATCACGCCGAAGGCCAGGCCGAAGAAGAACGACTTCAATTCGCCGCTTGCCGAAACGATTGCCTTCACGGCGATGTCGGCGGCTGTCGCCGGGGTCATGACGATGCTTGCCGAGCGCCGCGCGGCGAAGTGGATGGGCATGGACAGGGTTCTCGGCTCCGCCACCCGGGAAATCAAAGAGGCCGTCGACGCTGCCGAGAAAGACGGGAAGAAGGCGAAGTAGTCTGTCTTTTTGGCGTGCGCGGGCCGGATGCGCAAATTGGGGGCGGGGTGGTTTTCGTGCGTTTGAACGAAAACTGCCCCGTCTCCGGTCCCTGCGCCGTTGTGGCCGGCGGCCGGAGCGCGATAGCATGAAGCCACCGACAGGGGAGCGCCACAAGGGCGCTGAGAGTGCGAAAGCAGACCCTCGAACCTGATCCGGGTCATGCCGGCGAAGGAAGTCGAGCATTCTCTCCCTGCGCAGGCTGCCGAAGCCGGGCCGAACCGCGCGGCGCGCGCCGTTGCTGCAAGACGGGCGCGCCATCACTGCGGCGAACCCGGCCCGCGGCAGCGGCCGCCCAGCCGGCCGGCGCAGGCCCTCCTTGACCGAAGGAGGAACCATGACCTCACCGATCCGCCACCGCGCCGCAGCCATCGCCGCCGCCGTCGCCCTTGCCGCCGCAAGCCTGGGCGGATGCTCCGAAAGCGACGCGGGAGACGCCGGCTCCGCGTCGCCCGGCAAAAACAAGGACGCCACGCCGACGCAGGTCGTCATCCTCACCCACAGCTCCTTCGACCTGCCCGAGGAACTCGTCGCACGCTTCGAGGAAAACACCGGCTACACGCTCGTCACCCAGGCCGCGCCCGACGGCGGCACCGTGCTCGGCCAACTCGTCCTGGCCAAGGACGCCCCCAATGCCGACGGCGTGTTCGGCCTCGACGCCTACTCCGTGATGCACGCCGTCGACAAGGGGCTCCTCGCCGAATACGCCTCCCCGGCGCTGCCCGACAGCGCGGCCCGCCACGACATCGACTCGCATGTGACCCCCACCGATATCGGTGCCGTCTGCGTCAACGCAGACAACGCCTGGTTCGACGCCAACGGCCGCGACATCCCGCAAAGCCTCGACGAGCTCGCCAAGCCGGACAACGCGAAACTGCTCGTCGTCGAAAACCCCGTCGAATCGGACACGGGCATGGGTCTCCTCGTCGGCCTTGCGGCCACGCGCGGCCAGGAGGGAATGCTCGACTACTACGAAACCCTCCTCGACGGCGGCGCGAAAGTGGCCTCCTCGTGGTCCGACGCCTACTATACGGACTTTTCCGGCGCCGACGGGCACGGCCCCTACCCGCTCGTGCTCTCCTACTCGACCTCGCCCGCCGAATCGGAAGGCGCGACGTCGATCGTCGCCGACACGTGCGTGCAGGCCGCCGAATACGCGGGGGTGGTCAAGGGCGCGAAGAACCCCGCAGGCGCGCAGGCCTTCATCGACTTCCTGCTTTCGCGCGAAGTCCAGGAGGCTTTCCCGCAGGCCATGTACATGTACCCGGTCGACGCGGAGGCCGCGCTGCCCGAGGCGTGGGCGCAACGGGCGCAGCTTCCGGAGGCTGCGCTCGAGTTCGACGCGCGCGAGGTCGCCGCGAACCGCGAAGGCTGGCTGAAAGCCTGGACCGAGATGTACGAGGCCCGTTGAGGGCGACGCGGGATGCGGCGGGCGTCGGGCCCGCGCGCGGGGCGAGGAAGCATGACGGGGTTGCGCGTGCCGGGCGAGGCGGGCAAAGAAGGCGGAGCGGGCGGGAACCGGCACGCCGCGCCGAATCCGCCCCGTCCGGGTTCGGGCATCCTTGCAAGACGGCCCCCGGCGCGCGCAGCCGGAGCTTCGCGGCGGCCGGATGGGCCGTCGGCCTCGCCGCGGCGGGCTTCCTCGCGGTCTTCTTCGCCTGGCCCGTCGCCGCAATGATCGCACGCGGCCTGACCGACGGAGCCGCAGGCCTCGCCGCCGTCCTCGCCCGGCCCCGCACGTGGCGGATCCTCGGCCAGACCCTCGCAATGGCCGCAGCCGGAACCGCCGGTTCCCTCCTCCTCGGAATCCCCGGAGCCTACGTGCTCTACCGGCTCGACTTCCCCGGTCGTGCCGCCGCCCGCGCCCTCGTCGCCGTACCCTTCGTGCTGCCGAGCGTCGTCGTCGGCGTCGCCTTCCGTGCCCTGCTCGGGCCGGGCGGACCCTACGCCGCGCTCGGGCTCGACCGGAGCGTCGCCGCCGTCGTCGCCGCGATGGTGTTCTTCAACTACTCCGTCGTCGTGCGCACCGTCGGCACGATGTGGACGAGCCTCGACCCGCGCCAGGCCGAAGCCGCCCGCACCCTCGGCGCGAGCCCCGCCCGCGCCTTCGCCGCCGTCACCCTTCCCGCTCTCGGCCCCTCGATTGCGGCCGCGGCCTCCCTCGTCTTTCTTTTCTGCTCCACCGCCTACGGCATCGTGCAGACCCTCGGCCGGCCCGGCTACGGCACTCTCGAAACCGAAATCTGGGTGCAGACCGTCACCTACCTCGACCTTCCCGCCGCCGCCGGAATCTCGATTCTCCAGCTCGGCGTCGTCGCGCTCGCCCTCGTCGCCCAGCGTCGCTTCACGGCCCGCTCCGAAACGGCGCTGCGCCTGGCCCCCGCCCGCCCGAAGCGTCCGACCCGCGCCGACGCTCCCGCCCTTGTCCTCGCCGCGTTCGTGCTTGCCGGCCTGCTCGCCGCGCCGCTGGCCGCCCTCGCGCTGCGCGCCTTCACCGTGGACGGCGCTTTCGCTTTCGGCAATTTCGAGGCGCTTGCCGCTACCCGCATCCGCGCCGCAGGCGGCGTCACCGCGGCGCGGGCGCTTGCCAATTCCCTGCGAATCGGGCTTCGGGCGG
>CACYEE010000237.1 GCA_902773415.1 uncultured Actinomyces sp. | reverse complement strand
CGAGACCCCCGAATGGATCGAGTCCGAGCGCGGGCGCGCCATGTACGCCGAGATGGCCGGCAAGACGACCTTCTCCGCGCGCAAGGCGCTCGTGGAGGCCTTGAAGGCTTCGGGCGAGATGATCGGCGAGGAGAAGCCGACGAACCGCATGACGAACTTCTTCGAGAAGGGCGACAAGCCGCTTGAAATCGTCACCTCGCGCCAGTGGTACATCCGCAACGGCGGCCGCCCCTACGAGGAGGCCAACGGCAAGGATCTGCGCGAAAACCTCATCGCTGCCGGCAACGGGCTTGCCTTCCATCCCGATTTCATGCATGTGCGCTACGACAATTGGGTGAACGGCCTGAACGCCGACTGGCTCGTTTCCCGCCAGCGCTTCTTCGGCGTGCCGATTCCGGTGTGGTACAAGGTGAGCGAATCCGGCGAGGTCGACTACGACGCCGTGATTCTTCCCGAGGAGAGCGCCCTGCCCGTCGACCCGTCCTCGGACGTGCCGGCCGGATACACGGAAGGCCAGCGCGGCCTGCCCGGCGGCTTCGTCGGCGAAGTGGACATCATGGACACGTGGGCAACCTCTTCGCTCACCCCGCAGATCGCCACCGGCTGGCTTACCGACAACGAACTGTTCGGCAAGACGTATCCGATGGACCTGCGCCCGCAAGGCCAGGACATCATCCGCACCTGGCTCTTTTCGACGATGGTGCGCGCCCACCTCGAGTTCGGCGGCATTCCGTGGACGAACGCGGCTCTCTCGGGCTGGATTCTCGACCCCGACCACAAGAAGATGTCGAAGTCGAAAGGCAACGTGGTCACCCCGATGAACCTGCTGGAGAAGCACGGTTCGGACGCGGTGCGCTACTGGGCCGCCTCGGCTCGCCTCGGCGTGGATGCCGCCTTCGACGAGCAGCAGATGAAGATCGGGCGCCGCCTGGCGATGAAGGTGCTCAACGCCTCGAAGTTCGCCCTCGCGATGGGCGGCGAAGGCGCGGCCGTGAGCCTCGACCCTGTAGCCGTGACCGAGCCGGTCGACCGCGCGATGCTGGCCGAGCTCGCCGGCGTTGTCGACGAGGCCACCGCGGCCTTCGAGGCCTACGACCATACGCGCGCCCTCGAAATGTCCGAAACCTGCTTCTGGACCTTCTGCGACGACTACCTCGAGCTTGTCAAGGATCGTGCCTACTCCGATTCCCCAGAGGCGGCAAGCGCCCGCGCCACCTTGAATATCGCGGTGGATACCTTCTTGCGCCTGCTCGCCCCCTTCATCCCCTACGCCACCGAAGAGGTGTGGAACTGGTACCGCACCGGTTCGGTGCACCAGGCCGAGTGGCCGGCCTCCGAGCCGCTGCGCGAGGCCGCCGCCGGTGCCGATCCGGCAATCCTGCGCGTGGCCGGCGAGGCGCTGACCGTGCTGCGCAAGGTCAAGAGCGAGAACAAGGTGTCCCAGCGCACCACCTACGCCAATGTTGCCCTCACGGTGAATTCGGCCGACCGGCAGCATCTGGACGCCGTCGATGCCGATATCGTCCGCGCCGCCCACATCCGCGGCGAATATTCGGTGGCCGAAACCTCCGAAGACGTTCCGGTTGCGGTGGGCTCCTACGAGCTCGACCCGCCCGAGCCGAAAAAGCCGCGCAACAAGAAGAAGTAGCCTGACGTGGGGCTGTCTCATCGGGGCGTGTCCACCGCCGGGGTGAGATTTGGGGACAGCGACGAGCGGAAGGTTTCGCGCGAGCAAGCTCGCGCGAAACCGGAGCGAAGAAGCTGCAAGAGGAAGCGAATCGACCGAACGCAGTCCCCGAATCTCGCCTGGCCTGTCCACTTTTCTCGCCCCGGCTCTCTCGCCTGCACACACGGCCGAGGCGCCCCTCGCCCCTCCCGGCAGCCCGGCCTTTGCCCGAGATGCCCGTTTCCGTTTTCCCGCTGTCCGTCGCCCGTAGCCCAGGAGGCCCGATGAGTGCCAACGAACCCGATCCCGTCCCGTGGACGGGCCCGTCGTTCTCATCCTTCGTGATGGAGAACGAGGACGCTGTGGCCCACGCCTACTATTCGGAGGATGCGCCCGCTTCCGACGACGCGGAAGCGCAGGCACTCGCGAAGCGGAGGCGACGGACGGTCGCGGCCCTCGTCTCCCTCGCCGTCGTCAGCGCGTCAAGCACGGGCGTGTGGGCGTACGACCGTCACGCGCTTGCCGCGGAATACGACGACGTGTGGGGCCAGTACGAGCAGGTTGCGGCCGACCATTCGACTGCGCTCACCGACGCGACAACGATTGCCGAACAGTGCCGCGTCGCCACCGAGGACGAAAAGACGTGCGACAATCTTGACCGTGCCATCGCCGATGCGCAGAATGCTTTTCCCTCCCTGCCCAAGCAGGAGAAAGCGAGCCGCGAAGCCATCGATGCCGCGCAGTCGGCGATATCGGCCGGCCGCGACGCGATCGGGAGGCTTTCGGAGGCGACGGGTTCGATCGAGGCGACGATCCGCAACGGCGTCGCGCAGGAGCTTCGCATGGCTCTCGTCAAGGCGAGGGCCGCGCGCACCGAGATTTCGGACATTCTCGACTTCCCGACGGACGAGTTTGCCGAAGAGGAGACTCTCGGCTCCTACATCGGGCTCGTCGCCCGCCTCGATTCGCATATCGCACAGGCTTCGGAGATGCTCGAAGGCGGCAGCGAAATCGGGCTTGTCGAGGAACCCGGCTCCGAGACCGATGCGGATTCGGACGACGAAAGCGCAACCGCCGAGGAGACGGACAGCACCGACGAGACGGATGCCGAGGAGACGGCACAGGAGGACGCGGAACGCGAAGACGATTCGGACCGCGAATGGATCTACGAACAGGCCGTCGCCGCCGAAGAGGAGAATCCGGGAGCAGCCATGCTCATCGAGGGCGTGCATCTGGCCGAAGCGAAGGACCTCACCGTCGTCCTTCTCGACATGGCCGAAGAGGTCCGCGAATCCCAATGGCCTGTTCGCCTCGCCCACGACACGTTCCTGGGCAGAAACGAATCCGTCGCACGCCCGCAGGCTTCGACTTCCACGTCGGCCAGAACGAACCGCTCGGCAGAAACCGACTACGGTCGACGCGCCGGCCAGAACCAATACGGCGTCGGCCAGAACCAGAACGGGACAGGCCGGACCCAGTACGAGACCGGCCCAAGCCTGGACGGGGCTGGACAAGCCCAGAACGAAGAAGAGTACGACGAAAGCCAGAACGTTGCCGACGTCGGCCAGGGCGCTGCCCAAAACGACATCCCGGTCCAGAACGATGCCCCTGTCCAGGACGATGCCGCGGTCGTCGGCGAGTCGAACGACAACGGTGCCAACGCCGCTGCCGATCCCGGTTCGGACGCAGCAGCGAACGTCGAACAGCCCTGAACGATGCGGGGACGGGGCTGTTGTCGTCCAAACGAACGAAATCTGCCCCGTCCCCGCATCGTTCACCGCGCGTTCCCCCGAACCCGGCCCGACGCTACGGTATCGTTGTCCGGTAGTTCCCCGCTTTCGCAGGCACATCAACAGGAGCGTTTCCATGAGCGAATCTCGCAGGCAGCGGCCCATCGCGTTCACCCCGGCGAAGGTCACCGTCACCGACGACATGACAATCCCCGGAATCTTCCGGCAGATCGCCGCAGACAAGGCCGACCGCGTCGCAATCGAACGAAAAAGCGAAATCAACACGTGGATGCCAATCACGTGGGCCCAGTTCTCCGCCGAATACAGGGCCCTCGCCAAAGGCTTCCTCAAGCTCGGCATCCAGGCAGGCGACCGCGTCGCCCTCATGTGCCACACGCGATACGAATTCACTCTCGTCGACTTCGCCCTGTGGTCCATCGGAGCCTCCGCAATCTCCATCTACGAGACGGACTCCCTCGACCAGGCTCGCTGGATTGTCGACGACGCCCGCTGCCGTTTCGCCGTCGTCGAAAACGGCGCGATGAGCGCGATCCTCTCCCCGCTTCTCGGAGAATTCGAGCATTTCGCAGGCATCTACACGATCGACGAAGGCGGGCTTGACGAACTCATCCTTCTCGGAAAGGACATCGACGACGACGCCATCAACGAGCGGATCGACGCGCTCAAGGCCGACGACCTCGCCACGATCATCTACACCTCGGGAACCACGGGAAAGCCGAAAGGCGCGTGCATTACGCACCGCAACCTCCTTCACGTCGCCATCAACGGTCCCATCGACGACGATCTCATGTTCCTCACCGGAGGCGAAGGACGCCGTACCCTCCTCTTCCTGCCGATGGCGCACGTATTCGCGCGCTTCGTCAACGTCATGGCGCTCTATGCGGGCAACGTCATCGGCTACTCCCCCAATGCCAAGACCCTCGTCAACGACTTCCAGACCTTCCGCCCCACCTACGTGCTCGCCGTTCCGCGTGTCTTCGAGAAGATCTACAACGCCGCGGACGCCGCGGCAGGCAGAGGCATGAAGCTCAAGACCTTCCGCTTCTACGCGAAGGTCGCAATCGCCTACTCGCGGGCCCTCGATACGCCCGAAGGCCCCTCGCGGGCGCTCAGGATGCAGCATCGCATCGGCCAGCGCCTCGTCTACTCGAAACTTCAGGAACTCACCGGCGGCAACCTCGAATGGGCGATTTCCGGCGGCGCTCCGCTCGGCGAACGCCTCGGCCATTTCTTCCGCGGCGTCGGCATTACCGTCCTTGAAGGCTACGGGGCGACGGAAACCTCCGCACCCTCGAACGTCAACAGGCCCGGGCATCTGCGCATCGGTTCCGTTGGCCCGGCCTACCCCGGCTGCCGCGTGACGACGGACGAGGACGGCGAACTGCTTGTCAAGGCACCCTCCGTGTTCGCCGGATACAACAACAATCCCGAAGCGACGGCGGAGGCCTTCACGAAGGACGGCTGGTTCCGCACCGGAGACATCGGCGAAGTCGATTCGGACGGCTGCGTGTGGATTACGGGGCGCAAGAAGGAGCTGATTGTGACCGCCGGCGGCAAGAACGTCGCCCCTGCGGTTCTCGAAGATCGCCTGCGTGGCCACCCGCTTATCTCCCAGGTCGTTGCGGTGGGCGACCAGAAGCCCTATATCGGCGCCCTCGTCACCCTCGACGCGGACATGCTCCCCGGGTGGCTCGCCAACCACGGCCTTCCCGGAATGTCCGTTCTTGACGCGGCTTCCCATCCCGACGTGCTGGCAGCCATCGACCGCGCAGTCCAGCGCGCCAACGAGGCGGTCTCGCGCGCCGAGTCGATTCGCCGCTTCCACGTGCTCGATTCGGATTTCACGGTGGCGAACGGGTATCTCACGCCCTCGCTCAAGGTCAAGCGCCGCGTCATTCTCAGGGATTTCTCCGCGCACGTCGAAGCCCTGTATTCGGGGCAGCTCGGAATGAACGTCGGAGAGGGCTAGAGCCGGGGCCGTCCCGCACGGATGCTTGAACCTGCCCGGCGGCCTCTCGCACGCACATGCCCGCCGCCGGGGCGAGAAAAGGGGACTGTCCCCAATGCGGCACCGGTCTGCCCCTTTTCTCTCCCCCCAATACTCTGACCTGCACGAACAGACGGGGCGGGAACCGGAACGCGATCCGGTCCCGCCCCGTCAAAGCTCAAGCACGTCCAAGACCGCCCCGGCCTCTTGCGCAGCCGGGAGAGCCGGGTGCCGAACGGGACTGTCCT
>CACYEE010000236.1 GCA_902773415.1 uncultured Actinomyces sp. | reverse complement strand
GCGACGGCGTGATGCAGGGGGAGACGGACAGCATTCCGATGCGGCTTTTCGATTTCGAAGACAAGGAATACTTCAACAAGAAGAAGGTCAACGCGCTCTATGTGTACGGATATCTTCCCATAAAACACGAGCGCAGTAAGGGGGCCTACGACATGTACGCCCCGCCGGACGAAGGCACCGTAAGATACCGCATCTGCATGGACTACATTTCCAAGTTTATGCGCCGCTGCTTCGGTCTCGATGCGGATGTTCACAACGTCGAGAGCTCTGACTGCGAACACTGGCTCATCCCCTTGACGCCTATAAGGCCGTTATCATGCGGGGTTCCATAAAAATTAATGGAGGTCACAACATGGCTGAAATGGCAGATAAAGTCGGGGATCAGGCATGCGTCGCCAAATCGGCGCGCAGGGATGAGCTTTTGCCGCCGCCCGTTGGGACGAGCGACTGGGCGAGGTTCTCGCGGACGTCCTATTGCGTGGACAAGACGCTGATCCTCAAGGACCTCATCGACTCCGAGTCGACGGTGGTGCTGTTCACGCGCCCGCGGCGCTTCGGCAAGACGACGATGCTGAAGATGATCCGCGCGTTCTACGAGGGCGAGGCGTCGCTGTTCCACGACAAGAAGATCTGGGCGGCTGGAGAGAAGTACCGCCAGGAGCAGGGGGCGCATCCTGTCATCTTTCTGACGTTCAAAGATGCGAAGTGGAAAACGTTTGGCGAAGCCATCCGATTTATTGGCACCCAGCTCGCCCCTTGTGTCGGGAAGTTCGCGAAGTCCATTGAGTCTCTTGAGGTTGAGTCGGAGCGCGAGCGCCTGTGTCGCGTGATGCGCGAAAAGGGAGACGAACTGGATCTGGCGCAGTCGCTTGGCCTCCTCTGCAAGGCCGTCCATGCCGGTACGAAGAAATTGCCTGTGCTTTTGATCGACGAGTACGACCAGCCGATAACCTCGGCTTCTACGCATGGCTACTACGATGAAATGTGCGGTTTCATGCGCGTGTTCCTTTCAAGCGCGATGAAGGACTGCGACCACTGCCATCTTGGGATCATGACCGGAGTCCTGCGCGTCGCCAAGGAGGGAATCCTCTCGGGACTCAACAATCCCAAGGTCTGGACTGTCTTTGAGCCGGAGTACTCGCAATACTTCGGCTTCACCGAGGAAGAGGTCGCCGAAATGGCGCGGTACTACGGGGCGGAGGACAAACTGCCGGAAATCAAGGCGTGGTACGACGGCTACGATTTCGGGGGCACGGAGATATACAATCCGTGGAGCGTCCTCAGGTACTTTGACTGCCATTGCCGTCCCGACGCCTACTGGCTCGACACGAGTTCCAACGACCTCATCACCGAGATCGTGCAGGAGCTCCCGTTTGACATGGAGGCGACGCTCCACAAGTTGATGACAGGAAAGCCGGTTGTGGTTCCGATGGCGAAAGAGCTTGGACCCTACAAGCAGATTCGCGACAACGAGAACACCCTTTACGCGCTTTTGGTCTCGGCGGGCTATCTCAAGCCGGTTGGGGCGGTGAAGGACGGCGAGTGCGAGGTCATGATCCCCAACCACGAGCTGAAGCAGGTCTTCTATAGCGAAATCGTCCAGAAGGTGCGTTCCTTCGATAAGAGCGGTGGCATTGTCGCCGTCGAGCGGGCGCTCCGCGAGCGCGATCCGTTCCTGTTCGGAAAGCACCTCGCGGCCTATCTCAAGGAGTCGGCGAGCTTCTTCGACACGGCGTCCGAGAGCTTCTACCACGGGCTCGTGCTCGGTTTCATCGCGTGCTTCCGCAACAGGTTCGTCGTGAAGTCCAACCGCGAGTCCGGAGAAGGGCGCTACGACATCTCCATGCGTCCCCTCGTCGATGCGATGCCGGGCGTGGTCATCGAGCTCAAGGCGGCGGAGGACGAGGCGGAGGATCTCGCCGCGCTCGCGGAGGCGGCGCGGCGCCAGATCGACACGCGCGAATACACGACGGAAATGCTCGCCGACTTCGCCGCGCACGGGGAGAAGCGCGACATCCTGAAGTTCGGCATGGCCTTCTTCGGGAAGAACCTCGTCGTCTGCAAAGACCTGCCCAAATAATT
>CACYEE010000235.1 GCA_902773415.1 uncultured Actinomyces sp. | reverse complement strand
TCGACCTCGCCGACCTTCTCATCCGCCTCGTCGAGGCCGAAGCTCCCTCGGGCACCTACCACGGCACCTCCAGCGGCGAAACCAACTGGTGGGGCTTCACCCGCCTCATCATGGAGACCATCGGCAAGGATCCCGAGATGGTCAAGGAGACGACGGCGGCCGCCTTCAAGCGTCCGGCCCCGCGTCCGCACTACTCCGTGCTCGGCCACCAAGCCCTTGAGGCTATCGGCGTCGCCCCGATCGGCAACTGGGACGAGCGCTGGCGCGAGGCCGCGCCGGTGATGTTCGGCTAGGGGCCGGGCCGTCGAAGCGTATCAATGGGGTCAGACCCCTTTGATACGCCGGATTGGGGACTGTCCCCTTTTGTGCGGGCTTGTCCGCGAGGCCGGCGTGCCGAGGGCGCGTTGCGCATGGGACCATTGGCATGGCCGGTCGCGCCTAAAACTTTGCGGCGGCGGTTGACTTAACCGTGGTGTTTGTAGGCGTGCGTGGGATGCGGTGTGGCGGGATGGGGTAAAGGTGCAGGTCATTGGGTTGGATGGCTTTTTGAAGCTATGGAAAGTGAAGTGTGATACATTTTAAGGGTTTTTCGTGTGAACATTACTGTGAAGTCTTCGCGAGTTGCGACATGTTCGGGTTTTTGTCTGTTTTGCCGGTGTTTTGCGTGGGGTTTGCGGGAAAGGGGGCGTTTTGCGGGGGTTTGATTATAAGTTGTAGGGGGGTGTTTTATAAGTTTGGTGGCGCAATCGGCTTTGCGTGGCGGGTGCGGGGCGAAGTTCGCAAATTCGGGACTTGTCGAGGGATGCGCGCCGTTTCGGCGTTTTTCGCGTTTCGAGGGTCTTTACGGCGGAGCGTGGGAGAGCGACTTAATTCGCATAAGAATGGGGAGCGCGACGGAAGTGATGTTATTAACTGGGGTGTGGTGGGGTTTTGGTTAATCTTGGCGTATGCGGGAAGCATTACCGGAATGGGCGGAAAATCAGGTGAAAAGTCCTAGGCTTTTGGGAATTTTCCGCTTCAAAGGTCCTAAGAACAGGGGGTGAGGCCATTGATATTATGGATGTGAAGGCGGGATGTCCCGCAGCAAGTACGAGAGGGCCGGGCGCGACGGCGGACGGCGCGGAGAAAATCAGGGGAGTGGATGATCATGTCACGCACGGAAAGACGCGCGAGCCGCTTTGCGGCTCGACTATTCCACAAGGGAGCCGCCTTCGTTGCCGCATTGGGAATCGCTGTGGCCGGCGGTGTCGCCAATGCGCCCGTCGCCCATGCCGACAGTCTCTCCGATGCCCGGGCGCAGCTTGCCGCCGCGCAAGCCGAGCTCAATGCCGCGAATGCCGAACTGGCAAAGGCCACGAACGCGATGTCCGAAGCGAAGTCCGCCAAGGCGTACTCCGACACCGTCCGCAACCAGGCCAACTCGTCCAACGGCGTCGTCAACGACTTCCACTTCGCCGGACAGCTCCCCGTCTATGTCCAGGTCAACGGCTCCGCGGAGCGTCCGGCGAACTCCACGCAGGTAGCAGTCCGCGGAACCTTCCAGAATTCCGGCGGAGGCTATGACCGCAACGGAATCCTCAACTACATCAACCAGGTGCGCTACGACGCCTACCAGAACTCCCAAATCACCATCGTCAAGAAGTACCAGCCGCTCACGTGGTCGGCGAACCTCGAGCGCACCGCGCAGATTCGCGCCGTCGAAGCCTCCATCTACGGAGACCACACCCGTCCCTCCGGCGAAAAGTGGCACGGCCTCGGCGACGAGGGCCTCATGCAGCCCTGGGGCGAGAATCTTTCGTGGGGCGCGAACTTCTACAACAACGTGAAGATGTGGGTCGACGAAAAGGCCGACTACCTCAAGTACCTCAACTGCAAGGCCGGCAAGACCAGCGTGGGAGGCGTCAACCAGTGCTCCTACGGGCAGTACGGCCACTACACGAACCTCATCAACCAGGCCTTCACGCAGGTCGGCATCGCCCAGTTCACCACCGACCGCTCCACCGTGAATCCCTACGGCACGGCGATGGCCGCCGAATTCGGCTACAGCCTCGCTGCGAAGGGGTCGGCCGATGTCAAGAAGCCCGACACCGAAGTGTACCAGGGCGTGTTCGTCAAGAACGGTTCCCTCGGCGCAATCGGCGCCGGCGGCAAAACGACCTTCAGTCCCGCCGCCGTTTCCGGCGACCCGGTGTTCTACCGCAACTCGGCGGTCTACGAACTCAAGGCCCTGGCGAAGGCGCAGGCCGACGGCGAATGGAACCGCGTAGCCAGCCCCTACAACTCCGGACAGGCCGCTGTCAACGCCGCGCAGGCGAAGGTCAATGCGGCCCAGGCGAAGGTCAATGCGGCCCAGGCGAAGGTGGACACTGCCGCCGGAACGAAGCCGACAGCCAAGCCCGCTCCTGCGCCGACGCCGGCGAAGACCACGGCACCGGCTCCCGCGAAGACCACGACGCCGACGCCGGCGAAGACGACGCAGACTCCGGCTTCCGCGAAGACCACGGCGCCGGCAAAGACATATTCCTTCAAGGACGTGCCGAGTTCGCATCCCTTCTACAAGGACATCATCTGGATGGCCCAGAAGGGCATCACGACCGGATATCCCGACGGGACCTTTCACCCTGCCGATTCCGTGAACCGCGCCGCCTTTGCCGCCTTCATGTACCGCATGGCCGGCTCTCCGAAGTTCACCGTTCCAAGCACGAGCCCCTTCAGGGACGTGCCGAAGACCCACCAGTTCTACAAGGAAATCTCCTGGATGGCTTCGGCGGGAATCTCGAAGGGATGGTCCGTCGGCGGCGGCAAGTACGAATTCCGTCCGAATCAGGCCATTGGGCGCGACGCGATTGCGGCCTTCCTTTATCGGGCCGCAGGCTCCCCATCGTTCAAGGCGACCAAGAGCTTCACGGACACTGCGAAGAACGAACATCGCGTTGCCATCAGCTGGATGGCAACGGAAGGAATCTCGACGGGATGGTCCGATGGCACCTTCCGCCCGGGCAACCTGACCGAACGCGGCGCGATGGCCGCCTTCCTTCATCGTTTCGACGCCAAGGGGCACAAGGTCAAGGCGACGGCGAAATAGGCAGCGCGTCTCCAGAGCAGGCGTCAGGTCGCAGGCCTGCACGGGAAAGGGAAGAGCGAGGGGCGGAACCGGAGGGTTTCGCCCCTCGTTGCTTGCCGTACGGTCGCGTTTGGCAGCGCACAACGGAACAATCCGGGCGGCAAATGTTCCGTTGTGCGCTAGTATGCGATTGCTGTAGGGAATGTGTTCCCGGTGCCGGGAGCTGCCATTGGACCAGTACGGAGAGGTGGGAGAATGGGGACAGCTGCTCGAATCTGGACAATGCTTGCAGGAGCTGCGGCATCGGTCGCGCTCGCAGCAAGCGGAACGGCCGCCGTTGCGCAAACGGAGCCCGATACGGCCGGAGGCGAGGACGTCACCGTCGTCGTCCGGCTCGAAAGCGAGCCGAGCGGGCCGGGAACAAGCGCGGATGCGCGCCACGACGCCGTGCGCAAGGAAATTGCGGAGGCGGTCGGCACCGAGACGGACGACGCCGGCATCGCAGACGGCGAAGACTACTCCAGCGCCATCGACGGCTTCACCGTGACCGTTCCCCTCGAAGCGCTCGACGAGATCCAAAACATCGACGCGGTAGCCGACGCCTTCGTCG
Source organism: uncultured Actinomyces sp. (assembly GCA_902773415.1). GTDB lineage: Bacteria > Actinomycetota > Actinomycetes > Actinomycetales > Actinomycetaceae > RUG11864. The sequence continues at coordinate 7,392 of CACYEE010000235.1, read as the reverse complement.
AACGGGAATGGACAATCGACGCAAGCGAGCTCGGGCAGGCCGACCCCGAAACCGAGACGCCCGACGAGGAAGGCAGCGAACTCGAGCTGAACGCCGCTGGCGCAGGCACGACAGGCGCGGGCCGGCTCGTCGCCTTCCTCGATTCCGGCCTCCTCGAATCGCATGAAGCCTTCGGCGGCTCCTTCCCGACTTCGGGTCTCGCCCTGACACGGCAGAAGTCCGCCTCGGTTTCCAAGACGATTGCCGCAAAGGGCCGCGCGGCATCGGGCCGATGGGTCAGCGCAAAGATACCTTTCGTGCTCGACTATGCCGGAGGCGACAACGTCGTCGGCCCGGAATCCGGAAAAACCTTCTCCTCCCACGGCACATGGGTTGCCGCGCTCGCTGCCGCAAACGCCGGGAAGATCCGCGGAGCCGCGCCCGACGCCCAGATCGCAATGCTGAAAATCGGGGAAGCAAATGCGGACGGCAGCGTGACGCTCAAGGACTCGGCCTATCTTGCCGCCCTTGACGACGCCGTGCTGATTGCCCCGGATGTCCTCAACCTGTCCCTTGGCACGCCCGCCGGGGACATGGAAGCGGGCAACCAGGCCAACGACACCTATGCCGCGGCCTTTGCAAAACTCGAAAAGGCCCGCATCGGCGTCGTCGCGGCCGCCGGAAACAGCTACGACGCGCCCCGCGAACACATCGGCGTCTCCGCAAGCCCAAGCGTCGACCAGCCCGACACGGGAATCGTCTCCTCGCCCGCCACCTACCGTCAGACACTTGCCGTCGCAGCCTCCGCCTCCAACGGAACGCTGCCTGCCTTTTCCTCCTGGGGTCCCGTCGGCGATCTCAGGCTCAAACCCGAAATCACCGCCACGGGTGTGGGCGTCACCTCTGCCGATGCGGCAAACGCAACCGCCTACAAGTCGCGACTCGACGGAACCTCGCTCGCCGCGCCCGTCGTGGCAGGAGCCGCCGCAACGCTGCGCCAAAGGCTTGCCGAGAGCCCCGAATTCGCGAGGCTTTCCGCCGCGGACCGCGACCACGTCGCCACCCGTCTCCTGATGGGAACCGCAGACCCCCTCGTCGACCCGGCGACGAAAACCTACTATTCGCCGCGCCGCCAAGGCTCCGGGCGCGTCGATCTGGCCGGCGCCCTCGCCTCGACGGTCGTCCCCGAAGTTCTCGGCACCGCAGAACCCTCGCGGCCCAAGGCCGAACTCGGCGACGGAACCGGAACATGGACTTTCCAGATCCGGCTCGCCAACTACGGCTCCAAGGCCGCAACCTACCGCGTGTCCGCAACCGCACTCAGCGAAAAGGTTTCCTCGGGAGCCTTCTCCCGTGCCTCGGCAAACTGGACAGGCAAGGGAATCTCCGTCACGCCTTCCGCGTCGACCCTCGACGTTCCCGCAGGCTCAAGCGCCACGGTCACCGTAAGAGTCAAGCCCGAAACGGACTTTGCGAACTGGGCCGCCAAGAACACCCCGAACGGGACGTTCGTTGACGGCTACGTGATCCTCGCGCCATCCTCGGGAGACGCCGGGGCTCAAAGCCTCGCCATCCCCTTCCTCGCCTTCTACGGCGATTGGGCCAAGGCGTCCGTATTCGACGCCGACATCTGGAGCGGCAAGGCCCTCAAATCCGGAATCGGCCTCTATTCGCGCGAACAGGCCGGATACATCCCGCTCGGCGCGAACCCCTACGACGCTTCGGTCACCTCCAGCCCGACCACATGGAAAGGCAAGGTCAAGGCCGAACGGGCCGTCGTCGGACGGATGGCCGGCACCAAATGGAACGCGCCCAGCTCCCGCGGCGTGCCCGACTGGATTGCGGCGCGCACGGCCCTCATGCGTGCCGCCTCTCGCCTCGACTACGCGCTCATCGGTCCGGACGGGAAAGAAAAGCAGCGCTGGTCGAAAACGGACGTGCGCCGCTCGGCAGGGGCCGGAGCAAGCCAGAACTCCGTCGCCGAAGCCGACACGGATGCCGCTTCCGATCCTCTCTTCGCCGCCAAAGCCAACGAAGCGAACCTCCCCGACGGCCGCTACACGCTGCGCCTGACCGCCACGGTCGCCGGAACCACGCGCAAGCAGACCCGCGACCTGTCCTTCGTTCTCGACTCGAAAGCCCCCTCCATTTCCGTCGTCTCCACCTCGCCGGGGCAGGTGCGCCTGAAAATCACCGACGCGAGCTATCTCGCTGCCGTCCAAATCGGCATACGCGGCGCGAACGGAACGATAACGCCCATCACCGACAAGACGCTGTACACGAACGTGGACCCTGCCGGCGGCGCGTGGGAGGTGACCTTGCAGACCGCGAATCTCCAGGCGTCCTGGGCCGCCTCCGGGCGCAGCGGAAGCCTGCCGTCCGTCGTCACCCTCACCGCGTGGGACTATGCGACGAACACGGCGACTCTCGACGTCGGGCTGCCGCCGGCAGGCCAGGGAGCAGCCGAAACGGGCCGAACGAGCTTCGTCGACGTTCCCGCCACCCATCCGTTCGTGTCGGACATCGCATGGCTCGCCGGGCGGGGAATCACGACCGGCTATTCCGACGGCACCTTCCGGCCCTCTGCGCCTGTGACCCGCGCCGCCTTCGCCGCCTTCCTCTACCGCATGGCCGGTTCCCCCGCCTATACGCCGCCGGCCGTCTCGCCCTTCAAGGACGTTCCCGCCACCCACCAGTTCTACCGCGAAATCTCCTGGGCGGCCTCGGTCGGCATCACGAAGGGCTGGTCTGACAGAACCTTCCGGCCCGAAGCGCCGATTACCCGCGACGCGATTGCGGCCTTCCTCTATCGTGCGGCGGGCTCCCCATCGTTCAAGGCGACCAAGAGCTTCAAGGACACTGCGAACAGCGAGCACCGCGTTGCCATCAGCTGGATGGCAAGTTCGGCAATCGCGAAGGGCTGGTCCGACGGCACCTTCCGGCCCGGAGCGCTGACCGAGCGCGGTGCCGTGGCGGCCTTCCTCCATCGTTTTGACGCCAAGGGGTACAAGGTCAAGGTGCGCTGAGGTCCGGCATTCTCGCTGGCGCGCCGTGGCGGTTGCCGGCGGGCGTCGTCTGGCGAGACGGCGTCGCCGATGACAGTGCGAGGCGGAACCGGATTCGCTGTTTCGGTTCCGTTTTGCGCTGTTGTGCATCCGGGGGTTGTCTGTGCAGGGCGACGTGGGGCGCTTGCGGGCGACGTGGAGTGCGCTGGCCGGGGCCGACGCGGGCATGGCGACGCGGGGCGCTTGCAGACGAGGCGACGCGAAGGCGCGCTGGCGTCATGGCCGACTCCCGCCGTGTCGCGGTGAAGGTCCCAGATGCGAGGGTCTGCCCCCGCCTAGACTGTGGCGCGAACATGTCACGAGACAGGGAAGACAGACGCAATGGTTTGTACGCGCAGAGCAATCGCAGGAGTCCTTCTCGGTCTGGCCCTCGCAACGGCGGGAGCCGCGACGCCGACAGGCCCGGCCCAGGCTGCCCAGAGCTTTGCCGACGTGCCGCGGACGCACGAGTTCTACGGCGACATCGAATGGCTGGCATCCCAAGGAATCGCCCGAGGCTGGGCCGACGGCACCTTCCGCCCGCAGGCCTCGATCAGCCGCGGCGCCTTCGCGGCCTTCATGTACCGAATGGCGGACTCGCCGGCCTTCGCTGCGAGCAGGCAGGCCTTTTCCGACGTCGATGCGACGCACCCGTTCTTCCGGGAGATTTCCTGGCTTGCCTCCAAGGGAATCACCCGAGGCTGGGCCGACGGCACCTTCCGGCCCGAAGAAGCGATTGCCCGCGACGCGATGGCGGCTTTCCTGTACCGCCAGTCCGGTTCGCCGGCAACCGACGGCATGACGCTGTTTGCCGACGTACCCGCGCACCACCAGTTCTACCGTGAAATCACGTGGATGGCGCAGCAGGGGATTTCCTGCGGATGGTCCGACGGCACCTTCCGGCCCGGACAGTCCACGCAGCGGGCCGCAATGGCCGCCTTTCTTCACCGGTTCGCAACAGGCGAGAAGGCGCGATGCGCGGCGCGAACCTACTCGATCACGCGCGTTGACGTGCCCTTCACCGTTCGCCAAATGGCGACCATGCAGCGGCAGGGCAGCTCCATCGACGCGAAGAAGCAGTACGAGGCGATTCTCGCGGAAATCGACCCCGGCGGGCTGCAACCGGGCAGTCCCGAATACCTGCGGTTCGCCGACCTGCGCCAATCGACGGGACTGACTTCCGCGCAGATCAACGCCTTCCTGGCCTCCACGCCGCTTGGAAGGAGCGGCAACCTCGCCGGCCTGGGCTACCTGTTCGCCGAGGCTGCCGCAGAGACCGGACTCAACGAGGCCTATCTTGTGGCCCACGCCGTGCTCGAATCGGGCTGGGGTTCGAGCCAGCTGGCAAAGGGCTACTACTATGACGGCAAGACCGCGGTTGGAGGCAAGCGCTATCCTTCCGGAACCTACTACAACTTTTTCGGAATCGGCGCCGTCGACTCGAGCTCCCTCTCCGGCGGCCGCGCGATGGCCATTGTGAACGGCTGGAATTCGCGAACGAAGGCAATCAGGGGCGCTGCGCAGTGGATCGCGAAGAACTACGTGCACCGGACGGACCGGTACGCCCAGCCGACCCTGTATGCGATGAAATGGGACTACTCGCGGGCGGCGGCCACGGGAGCCTACGGCTGGCACCAGTACGCTTCCGACGAGCGATGGCCGGCGAAGATCGCTGCGCTCATGGATCGGGCCTATTCGACGTCGGGCGTGAGCCCTCGCGTGAGATACATCGCTCCATCCTACCGTTAGGCTCGTCGCGTTTCGGGGAGTTCTTGCCGGGATTTCTCGGAAAGGCCGTTATTCTGGGATGAGGCTCAAGGAGGGGGTGCGTGATGGCGAGGATTCGCGCGGCCGGCATTGCGCTGGCAATGATCGTGTCGGTGGCTGGGGGGTCAGCGGCATTTGGGGACGACGGAGCCGATTCCGGGACTGCGGTCTCGCCGTCGCAGGCTGCCGGCCAGTCCGTGTCGGATGCGCGGGATAGCGGGGCGACGCCGGCGGGGGCGGCAGAGGTCAAGGCTGGCGAGGTCGGGCCGACCGGCGGCGATGCGACGCCGCAGGCATCGGAGGGCGATGCCGCGGAGGCCGGGATGCCCGCCGCCGAAGCGGGCGAATCGTCGGAGGAAACGGTCGTTCCCGAGGAAAACGGCGAGGATGCCGTTTCCAAGGACGGGCCGGCAGCCGAAGCGGGCGATTCTCCGGTGACGGGCTTTTCCGACGTTCCCGTTTCGCACGCGCAGCATTCGTCGATCATGTGGCTTGCGGGGAAGGGAATCACGTCCGGCTGGGAGGATGGTACCTTCAAGCCGGACTCGGTCGTGTCCCGCGAGGCGATGGCGGCTTTCCTGTACCGCTATGCCGGTTCTCCCGACTACGCCCCGCCCGTCTCGAGTCCGTTCAAGGACGTTCCCGTTTCGCATCCGAACTACCGGGAAATCTCGTGGGCTGCGGCTGCCGGGCTCGCAACAGGCTACTCGGATGGCACGTTCCGCCCCGCCGCGGCGGTGGCACGAGGGGATGCCGCAGCCGTTTTCTGGAAGCTCGCGGGCACCCCGGCGGCTCCGAACCGCAATCCCTTCGTGGACGTCGGCGTCGCCAATGCCCAGCGCCCGGCGATTCTCTGGCTCGCCGGAGCGGGAATTGCGCGCGGCAACTTCGAGCACAAGTACCTGCCGGACGCTTCGCTTGTTCGCTCCGACTTCGCTGTTTTCCTTCATCGCTACGATTCGGCCCGCCTGGGAGTCAAGGCCACTGCCGTCTCCCCGGCCAAGGAGCCGGCCGCCCCGCAGGGGAAGAGCTTCCGGGATGTCGGGGCGTCCAACCCCTTCCGGGAGGATATCGAGTGGCTTGCTGCCACCGGCATCGCTGACGGGTATTCCGATGGCGCCTTCCGGCCCGACTCGGCCGTGTCCCGCGAGGAGATGGCGGCTTTCCTCTACCGGTATGCCGGTTCGCCCGAGTTTGCGCCCCCTGCCTCGACCCCGTTCAAGGATGTCCCCGTTTCGCATCCTTTCTACCGGGAGATTGCGTGGGCTGCGGCCTCCGGGATCCTTGGCGGATACGCGGACGGCACCTTCCGGCCTTCGGCAGAGCTCAGCCGCGCGGCGATGGCGTCATTCCTCTATCGCGCAGCCGGAGGCCCCGCCTCGCCGCGTGGCGAAAACTTCTCCGACACGGGGTGTTCCGAACATCGCACCGCGATGTCATGGCTTGCAGGGGCCGGAATCGCAACCGGATCCGGCGACGGAAAGTTCCGTCCGGACGCTCCGCTCGACCGGCAAACGCTCGCGGCCTTCCTGCACCGGATGTGCGCGAAGGGGCTGGGCGTGGTTGCCTCTCCGTGGTCGAAGGCCGCGGCGACGACAGACACGGTTCCGGCTTCTTGCAGTGTGAAACAGCCTGCCGGGACGAAGGTCGACTGCTCGAAGGTCAGTTGCGTGGCGTTTACCTTCGACGACGGGCCCCATCCGATTCACACCGGCCGTATTCTCGACGTTCTCAAGCGTCACAATGCCCGTGCCACCTTCTTCGTTGTCGGAACGAACGTTGTCCGGTATCCGGCGCTGATTCGACGGGAGATTGCCGAAGGCCATCTCGTCGGCTCGCATTCCTGGGACCATCCCGACCTTGCGACCCTCGATTTCGATGCTCTTCGGAGCCAGCTTGCGCAGACGGATGTCGCCATTGCCAATGCCCTTGGTTTCCAGGCCGGCTCCGCGACGCCCTCGGGCATGTGGGCAAGCGGCTCGATGCTTCGGACCCGCTACATGCGCCCGCCCTACGGCTCGGCCGATGCGGAGGTCTATTCGGTCCTCGGGCAGCGGGGGCAGACCGCCGTTCTCTGGAACATCGACACCGTCGACTGGAAACACAAGGACGCGGTCCTGTCCACGAACAATGTGCTCAATGGAATCCAACCTGGGGCGATTGTTCTGTGGCATGACATTCAGCCGGCTGCCGAGAACGCTCTCGATGGCCTGATGACGACGCTGGAACAGCAGGGCTACCATTTTGTGACTGTCGAGGAACTGACGGACGGACGCCAGGTTCCCGGTGGGTCGATCAGCCAGAGATAGTGCAGCCGTCTCGTCAAGGTCCGAAGAGGGCGGTGCGGCCAGATTCGGCTGCATGGCCCCGCGCGAACGCTCGCTCGGCGCGTGCCAAACGTTGCGGGCTCCACAAACAGGGGACCGTTCGTGCCGCGGGGATGTTGCTGTGGGAGAATGGCCACGACGTGACGTTTTGGAGGTCTCATGAAAAGGATTTCTGCACTCGTGAGCGCCTGTGCGCTCGTGCTTGGCCTTGGCTCGGCTCTTCCGGCAACGGCCGAGGAAATCGACGGTGCGGGAGGAACTCCCACGGCGTCGGC